>DASTHJ010000420.1:0-4706 GCA_035718265.1 Steroidobacteraceae bacterium
CACGAGCACGACGGCGCCGACCAGTCGATGCTGCGCGATCGCCTGCTCGATAACCGAGTCGATGCTTTCGGCGCGCGCCACCGGGGACGCGAGCAGCGCAAGTGCGAGGGCGGGGAACGCGGATCTCTTCATGGACACCTCCGTCTGACGTGACGAGGCTACACTGCGACGGATGTACCTCGGATTCAAGTTCGCGCACATCCTGTTCGCGATCCTCACGCTCGGCACCGGCGCCATCGTCGGAATCCTCGCAGTCTTCTTTGGCGACGATCCGACGCACGGTGAGTTCGTCCGCCGTATCGTGCTGCGGCTCGGGTATGTCATCGTGGTTCCCGGCTACGTGCTGCTGCTCGCCTCGGGCATGTGGATGGGACATCTGGCCTCGCTGCTGGATGCGCGCTGGACCGAGGCGGCGATGAATCTGTGGGGCGCGGGTGCGATCTTCCTGGGACTGGCGTTGTTCGGGCTGCAGCGTCGCATCGCCTGGCTGTCTCGCGGTTCCGGCTTCGCGGCGGCGTCGATCGTACTGCTCATCCTGTTTTTCATGGTGTTCAAGCCAACCTAGAGAGGAATTGCAATGCGGATGCCCGGCCTTTTCTTCCTCTGCACCGTGGCATCGTTCAGCCTGGCGCGCGAGGCGCCGCCCGAGGTCGCACCGCCCGGCGACAAGACCAGTGCGAAACTGCAGGCCCTGAGCGCCGGCGCGAAGGTGCTGCAATCGCAATCGCCGCCCGCGCAGCTCGATGCCTATCTCGTCGGGCTGCATCCCATGAAAGACCACCCGGACATGCAGGTGGAGGCGCATCACTACTGCCGGCAGGTGAACGCGGACTTCGCGCAATGCGCGCTGTTCGACGGCAACACCGCCGACGCCAACCTGAACGGCATCGAGTACATCATCTCGGCCAGGCTCTACGCCCAGTTGCCCGAGGGCGAGAAACGCTACTGGCATCCTCACAACTACGAGATCCTCTCGGGCCAGCTCGTGGGACCCGGCTTGCCGGATGCCGCCGAGAAGGCATTCCTCGCGACCAAGATGAATTCCTACGGCAAGACGTGGCATGTCTGGAACACGGGCCACTTTGGAAAAAATGACGCCGACCGGCTGCCCGTCGGCGATCCCGAGCTGGCCTGGTCTTTCACCCGGGATGGCGAGGCCTTGCCGGGCCTGGTGCAGCGCATGGAGCAGCGGGTGGGCGTGGACGTCGGGAAGAAGCGCAAGGAGCGCCGTGATCTGACAGCGGAGGTAAAGCCGGCGGCTCAACTTTCATCGCCGTCTGAAAAATAGTCTGGTATTCGTCTACTTCCAATCAGGAGAACGACATGGACGCGAGAGTCAAACTTCTTGGGCATCCCGTGCACCAGATGCTCATCGTCTTTCCGCTCGGGCTGCTGGCCATGGGTGTGATCTTCGATCTGGTGTATTTCGGCACCGACCGCGGCGTGTTCGCGGTGGTCGCCTACTGGATGATGGTGGCCGGAATCGTCGGCGGGCTGCTGGCGGCGCCGTTCGGTTTCGCGGACTGGCTGAAGATCCCGCGCGACACGCGCGCCAAGCGTATCGGCGCCATGCACGGGGGCGGCAATCTGCTGGTGGTGCTGCTGTTCATCGGCAGCGTGCTGATGCGCAACGGCGCGATCGAATCGCCGCCCAGCGGCGCCTACGTGTGCTCGTTCGTCGGCGCGGGCATCGCGCTGTTCACGGCCTGGCTCGGCGGCGAACTGGTCGACCGTCTGGGCGTCGGCGTGCACGAGGGCGCGAATGTCGATGCACCCAGCTCGCTGCGCGTGCGCGACGTCCCCGCCCATCGCGTTCCCTGATGGAGCCGTCGATGCAGAGCCCTGTCCCATTCCAGGATCGCCTGCCGCGCAGGCTGGGTTACTTCGGCCTCGCGGTGGGCGCCGCGGAACTGATCGCGCCGCGACTGCTGTCGCGCGTGCTCGGCCTGCGGCCGCAGCCCACGCTGATGCGCGCCATGGCGCTGCGCGAGATCGCGAGCAGCGTGGGCACGCTCGCGCTGCCGGGATCCGCCGCGGCACCCGGCTCGCGCGTGCTCGGCGACCTGATGGACATGGCGATCATCGGGCTGGCTGCCGGCATCAAGCCCGGCAGGCGCGGGCGACGCCTGCTCGCGCTGTTGGCGGTGGTCGGCGTCACGGCGCTCGACCTGTACGCCACGCGACGCCTCGCGGCGCGGCATCGCGCGTTGCAACGGCATCGCGTGCGCGACCTGCAGCACATCCCGGTCGTGCAGCCGCCGCAGACGCCGGGCTTGCCGCACTGAGCCCGGCGCAACCGGCACACGTTTCAGCGCATCGTCGCGATGAACGCGCCGCGCACGCGTTGACGCCGCCGCAAGGCCTGCATAGCGTTGCGGCCCATGAAGCCGACCCTGTTCCGCACGCTCGCGTGCCTGATACTCGTGTACACGACCCAAGGCCTCGCGCAGGATGCCGTGCGATTCGAGGATCTCGCCGGCTGGTGGTCGGCGGATCCGGCGTACGGCGGTGAGACCTCGCACATCGCGCTGCAATTCGTCGAGCAGGATGGCAAGCGCGAAGGCCGGCTGTGGCTCATGGCCATCGGCGCGTATGACATTCCGCTCGGCGAGGTCGTGCTCGCCGGCAACTCGGTCGATTTCAAGGAGGCATTCCCGCTCACCTGGAATCGCGCCGCCGGCACGCTCACCGGCACCATCCCGGCGGAAGCCGCGCCGGTGTATGACATCCCGATCGAATTCAAGCGCAGCGCAGCCGCACAGAAGCCGCCGCCGCGCGACTGGCAATCCGCGGCGCCCAGTCCGCGAGTGCGCTGGACGTTGGAAACCGGCGCGGGCGTCTGGGCGGGTCTCGAGCGCGATGCCGCGAGTGGTCTGCTGTTCGTCGGCAACGATGCCGGCGATCTGCACGCCATCGACCGCGACGGCAAGCTGCGCTGGAAGTTCGCCACCGGCAAACCGATCCGCTCGCAGCCGCGGGTGATCGGCCGTGCGCTGTATGTCGCGTCGGACTCCGGATATCTCTACCGGCTCGACCGCGACACCGGCAAGCAGGCCTGGCGCGCGCGCGTCGACACCGCGCTCGAGCCACGGCTGCCGCCCAATCACGAGAAGACGCGCTGGGACCGCTACGGATCGAGCGTGGTCGCGGACGCGAAGCGCCTGTACTACGCGAGCCGCGACAAGAACCTGTACGCGCTCGACATCGCGACCGGCCGCGAAGCCTGGCGCGTGACGGCCAGCGACATCATGACGGCGACGCCAGCCCTGCATGGCGGCGACGTGATCTTCGCGGCGTATGACGGCAAGGTGCAGGCCGTCGCCGCGAAGGACGGCAAGCCGCACTGGAGCTACGACGCCAAGGTGGGCATTCCGGGTGACCTCGTCATCGCCGACGGTCGCCGGTTGTTAGGCAGCCGCAGCTATGACCTGGTCGCGCTGGATGCCGCGAGCGGCCGCGAGCTGTGGAAGCACTACTACTGGTTCTCGTGGATCGAATCTCCGCCCGTGGTGCGCGACGGCGTGGTCTACACGGGCTCGTCGGATGCGACGAATGTGTATGCCATCGACCTCGCGGACGGCTCGTTGCGCTGGAAATCCGCGGTACCGGGCTATCCCTGGCAGCGCACCGCCGTCAACGACGCGCTGGTGATCACCGGCAGCGTCGGCCGCGGCGCCTATCCGGCCTCGCGCAATGGCGCGTTCTTCGCGCTCGACCGCGCGAGCGGCGCGTTCCGCTGGATCTACATGGATCTGCCCTCGGAGCAGCAGGTCAAGGACCGCGTGCAATGGGGTTTCGCCGCCTCGCCGGTGCTCGGCGAGGGCGTGGTGTACGCGGCGGATCTCGAGGGCCGCGTGTACGCGTTCGAGCTCGAGTGAGTCGCATCGCCGCACGATCGAGCATGCGCGGCGGACGGTCGATCATTCAGCGCAGTGGCGCGCGCGCCTAGTCTTCGCTCACCAACTCAACCCATGGAGCTGAAGATGAAAGACTCACGGCGCTACATGATCCAGAGAACTTTCCCCGCGGGCGCGCTCGATGGCGTGAACGCGCAGGTGAAGAAGACCGTGAACGACAACAACGCGGAGCTCGGCGTCACCTGGGAGCACTCATACGTGAGCGCCGACCGGACGCGGACGTTCTGCGTCTACTCGGGGCCCAGCGAGGCGGCGGTGCGCGACGCTGCGAAGAAGAACGGGCTGCCGCTGGACTCGGTAGTCGAGATTCCCGGCACGCTTTATCCGCAGTAAGCGTGCGTCATGCAGGCGCACGCCGACGGGCCCGGGCGGTGAGGCCGCCCGGGTCATTGAATTCCCTGCGACGGCGGCTATTGGCCGCCGCTCGGCGGCGGGTTCGTCGGCTCGCCGCTGTCCGGTGAGTCGGCCGGCGGTGGCGTGTCGGAAGGCGGCGGCGCCGCGGTATCCGGCGGAGTGGCCGGGGGAGTCCCGGTTTCGCCGCCCGTTCCGCCGGGCGTCGTGGCCGTGTCGTCCGGCGTGCTCATCGAGCCGGAATCGCTGTCGCTGCCGACGCCGGTGTCATTGTTGCGGTTGTTGCAGGCCGCGAGCAGCGCAGCGGTCGCGAGCAGGGGAACCAGAAGTTTCGCGTTCATGAGGTCTCCTGTGGAAAACGCCCGCGTACCGTACGCGCCGGCAGACGGCGGGGGAGTCGGCGCGGCGATCACAATGGCCGTGCCGATATCCGACAGG
>DASTHJ010000421.1:0-4749 GCA_035718265.1 Steroidobacteraceae bacterium
GCTGAAATCGCGCGTGAACGATTCGTCGGGACTCGTGCGTGAACACGTCGCGTGGGCGCTCGCCGAGCACCAGCGGCGGGCGGCCTGACTACTCGTCCAGCCAAGAGGCGCCGTACCTCTTCGAGGTGCGTCCCCTTTTGCCAGGAAATGGGGAATGTCCCCATTTATGCCTGGTATTGCAGGTTGTCGATGAGGCGCGCCTTGCCGAGACGCGCGGCCGTGAGCACCACGAAATGCCTCGTGTCGGGACGCGCCTCGGCGAGCGTGCGTGCGTCGCGCACGCTGAAGTAGTCGGTGCGAAAGCCTGCGCCGTCGAGCGCGGCCCGACCAGTGCCCTCGATGTGCGCGTAGTCGCGCAGGCCCGATCTCAGCGCTTCGACCGCCTGCTGCAGCTGGCGGTAGATGGCCGGCGCAATCCTGCGCTCGTCGGGTGTCAGGTACTGGTTGCGCGAGCTCATCGCGAGCCCGTCGCTCTCGCGCACGGTCGGCGCGCCGACGATCTCCACGCGCAGGCACAGGTCGGCGACCATGCGGCGGATCACCGTGAGCTGCTGGTAGTCCTTCTCGCCGAAGATCGCGACGTCCGGATCGACGATGTGGAACAGCTTGGCCACGACCGTCGCCACGCCCTCGAAGTGCCCGGGGCGGAACTCGCCGCACAGGATGCGAGAGATGCCGGGCACCTCGATGCGCGTCGCGTTGTCGGCGCCGTTCGGATAGATCTCGCCCACCTCCGGGCTGAACATCAGGTCGCAGCCGGCCGCCTCCAGCATCTTCGCGTCCTGCGTGGGCGTGCGCGGGTAGTGCGCAAAGTCCTCGTTGGGACCGAACTGCATGGGATTCACGAAGATGCTGGCGACGAACCGGTCGCCGTGCCTGCGCGCCGCCTCGATCAGGCTCATGTGGCCGGCGTGCAGGTTGCCCATGGTGGGCACGAACACCACGCGCTCGTGCGCCTCGTGCCAGCGAGTGACATGCGCGCGCACGTCGGCCACGGTCGTCACGGTGAGCATGGGCGGCGCCCTCTTCAAGCGTGGAACTCGTGCTCGGGAGCGGGATAGGTCTTCTGCTTGACGGCCTGCACGTACTTCTGCAACGCGTCGAGGTTGGAGCTCGCGCCCTCCATGAAATTCTTCACGAAGCGCGGCTTGCGGCCCGAGGTGATGTCGAGCACGTCGTAGAGCACGAGGATCTGGCCGTCGGTGTCCGGACCCGCGCCGATGCCGATCACCGGCACCTCGAGCGTCGCGGTGATGCGCTGGCCGAGCTCGGAGGGGATGCACTCCAGCAGCACGATGTCCGCGCCGGCGGACTCGAGCGCCCTGGCGCTCTCCAGCATGCGTTGCGCGGCGGCGTCTTCGCGGCCCTGCACGCGGAAGCCGCCGGTCTTGTGCACCGACTGCGGCTTCAGTCCCAGGTGTGCGCACACCGCGATGTCGTGCCTGGCGAGGAACTCGACGATCTCGAGCTGGTTGGGCCCGCTCTCCAGCTTGACCATCGCCGCGCCGCCCTCCTGCATGATGCGCACGGAGTTCTTGAGCGCGATCTCGCGCGTCGGGTAGCTCGCGAACGGCAGGTCGGCCACGAAGAACGGCCGGTGCAGGCCGCGCGCCACTGCCTTGCAGTGGTACACGATGTCGTCCATGGTCACCGGCACGGTGGTGTCGTGGCCCTGCAGCACCATGCCGAGCGAATCGCCGACCAGCACCAGGTCCGCGTCCGCCGCGTCGCACAGCACCGCGAAGCTCGCGTCGTAGCAGGTGAGCGCGGCGATCTTCTCGCCCTCGCGCTTCATCCTGTGCAACGTGCCGAGCGACACGGGCGGTCGCGTGGAATCGCGCTGTTCGAGGTGCGTATACATGGCTCAGATAGTAGCGTGGCGCATGGGGTTGTAATACATGCGGCCCTTCTTCATGCGCCGGATCGCGGCCAGCAGCTCGTCGAAGTCCGCCTGGTTCTGCACGGGATCGATGTTGGCGGCATTGACGATCAGCAGCGGCGCCTTGTCGTAGCCGTGGAAGAAGCGCGCGTAGGCGTCGTTGAGGCGCGCCAGGTAGGCCGCGTCGATGCCGGACTCGTAGGCGATGCCGCGCTTGGCGATGCGCGCCAGCAGGATCTCCACCGGCGCCTGCAGGTAGACCACGAGATCGGGGCGCGGCGGATCCACGTCCAGCCTCGAGGCCACCTGCTCGTACAGCGAGAGCTCGGCCGCATCCAGCGTCAGCCCGGCGAACAGCCGGTCCTTCTCGAATAGATAGTCGGCGATGCGCCGCGCCGCGAACATGTCGTGCTGCTTCAGCCCACCGAGCTGCTGCGCGCGCTGGAACAGGAAGAACAGCTGTGCCGGCAGCGCGCCGGACTTCGGGTTGCGGTAGAAGCGCTCGAGAAACGGATTCTGCGCGTCCTGCTCGAGCACCATCTCGGCTTCGAGCGACGACGCCAGCCGGCGCGCCAGGCTGGTCTTGCCGACGCCGATCGGACCTTCGATCACGATGTAGCGCTGCGCGGGCAGCGCGTCCGGCGCCGGTGCCGGCGACGATGCCGCGGCGACGCCGCGCGGCGCCTCGGCAGCCTGGCCGGCACCGGCCGGCGTGCCTTCGCTGTCGGGGTCGCTCACAGTCTTTCGATTCCGCGATCGGCCACGCGCGCGCGCAGCGCCGCGACGCGGCCCAGGCCGGGCACCTCGAGATCCGGCGCGATGTCGGCGAGTGGATAGAGCACGAAGTCACGCTCGGCGATGCCCGGGTGCGGCAGCTTCAGTGTCCCGGTACTGCGGACCTGGTTGCCGACCACCAGCAGGTCGAGATCGATGCGCCGCGGACCCCAGCGCTCGCGCGGCAGCTCGCGGCCGAGCTCGCGCTCCACGCGGCGCAGCTCGGCGAGCAGCTCCTCGGGCGTGAGCTGCGTCAGCAGGCCCGCCGCCGCGTTCACGAACGCGGGCTGCACGACCTCGCCGAACGGCACGGTGCGATAGCGCGCCGACGAGCTCACCAGGCGCGTGCGCGGCAGCTGCGCGAGCGCGGCGAGCGCGCGCTCGACCTGGCTGCGCGGATCGTCGAGATTGCTGCCGACGCCGACATACGCCGGCTGCCACGCAGCAAATCGCGCGACGCCGGCCGGTGCGGCGTTCATGGCGTGGCGGGAGCGCGTCCGCGGCCGCGCCGACGCCGGCGCGGGCGCCGGCGTCCACCGCCACCCTCGCCCGTCGCGCGCGACGGTCCGAGCGAGTCGGCCATGCGGTCGCGATCCGGCTGCGAGACTTCCTGCACGCGCGTCCACCACTCGGCGATCTCGCGCGAGGCCAGGCCCATCTCGGCGCGCAGCAGCAGCAGGTCGAAGCCGGCGCGGAAGCGCGGCTGCTCGAGGATGCGCAGCGCGCGGCGGCCGCGCGGCTGCTCGAGGCGCGGCTGCGCGGCGAACATCTCGCGCACGCCGAGCGCAAAGCGCTTCGGGATGGAGATGCGCCCCTGCGCCTGGCGCACCGCGCGATCGACCGCATCGACAATCGTGCCGATGTCGTGCCATTTGTCCTGCGGCTGCTTCTCGATGATCTCGGCGAACGGCCCGTACAACAGCAGCGCGAACAGGAACGTCGGCGTCACCGGCCTGCCCTGCGCGACGCGCGCGTCGGTGTTCACCAGCCCCTGCACCAGCAGCCGCGCCACCGCGCCATCCGGGTGGCGCTCGAGGTAATCCGCCACGGTGGGCAGCAGCTCGCGCAGCAGTCCGTGCTTGCGCAGCACTTCCAGGCTGCGTGCGCCGTGGCCGGTCAGGAACAGCTTCAGCGTCTCGTCGAACAGGCGCGCGGGCGGCACGCTGCCCAGCAGTTCGCGCAGCGGCTCGATCGCCGTGCCGGTCTCGCCATCCAGCGTGAAGCCGAGCTTGGCCTCGAAGCGCGCGGCACGCAGCATGCGCACCGGGTCCTCGCGATAGCGCGTCACCGGGTCGCCGATCAGCTTCAGGCGCCGCGCGGCGATGTCGTCGACCCCGCCGGTGTAGTCCCAGATCGAGAAGTCCGCGATGTTGTAGTACAGCGAATTGGCGGTGAAGTCGCGGCGCCAGACGTCGTCGTCGATGGTGCCGTACACGTTGTCGCGCAGGATGCGGCCGTGCTCGTCGGTGACGCGATCCTCGTCGTCCTCGCCATTGCCGGCGCCGGCGTGCCGCGTGCGATCGCGCTCCACGAGCGGCGGCCCGCCGTGGATGCCGGTCTGGTGGGACCCTGCCTCGGCGAGCACCGTCGCCTCGTCGGCTTCGTCGATGTCGCCCTCCAGCTCGTCCTCGAGCTCCTCGGGTACCAGGTCGTCATCGAGATCCGGCGCGGGCAGCTCCGGCGGCTCGTCGCCCGCGCTCGTCGCGCGGAACGTCGCCACCTCGATGATCTCGCGGCCGAAGAACACGTGCGCCAGGCGGAAGCGCCGGCCGATCAGCCGGCAGTTGCGGAAGGTGCGTTTGACTTCTTCGGGCAGCGCGCTGGTCGCGATGTCGAAGTCCTTGGGCGTGATCCCGAGCAGCAGGTCGCGCACGCAACCGCCGACCAGGAAGGCCTCATAACCCGCCTCGCGCAGCCGGTAGAGCACGCGCAGCGCATTGGGAGAGATCGCGGACCGCGATATGGAATGTTCGGCACGGGGGATGATGCGTGCGGCGGGCCGGGCGCCCGTTTCGGCTTCGTTCAAGACTTCAAAGTTCCGCTTGGCAGAAGAAAAGCGGCGCATATACTACCGCGCTCGATTCTGGACCCGCCCG
>DASTHJ010000422.1:0-3061 GCA_035718265.1 Steroidobacteraceae bacterium
GTCCAGCGCACCGACCACGGACCCAGCGTGGTCTCGGCCGGCGCGGGCCCCTCGTGCCAGATCACGCGCGCCGAGCCGTAGGGAAATTCCACCGCGCGCGGGCCGAGGTTGGCTTCCAGGCGCAGCTTGCGCCCGTCGCGACACCGCCAGCTCACGAACACCGCACCGTCGGCGATCACCTGGCTGCTGCCGCCGCGCGGCAACTGCGGCAGCAGCGGCACGATGCGCGTGCGACGCACGGCGAGGATGCGGCGGTACCAGTGCAGGCGCTGCGCGTGTCCGGGCAGGGACAGGTCCGCCCACTGGAGCTTCGAGGCGAGGAACGTCGCCTCGTCCTGCGGATCGGGAATGCGCTCGCGCGCCTGCGGGTCGGCGAACTCCGGGAAGCGGCGGAACTCGGCGCGGCGGCCGGCGCGCACCGCATCGCCCAGCTCGCCCGCGAAGTCGCTGAAGAACAGGAACGGCTGGCGCGCGGCCCACTCCTCGCCCATGAACAGCATCGGCACCTGCGGCGCGAGCAGATAGACCGAGGCGATGGCGCGCACGGCTTCGCCGGGCGCCAGCGCGTCGATGCGTTCCCCGAAGGCGCGATTGCCCACCTGGTCGTGGTTCTGGATGAAGGAGACGAACGCCGTCGGCGGCAGCTGCGCGCTGGGCTCGCCGCGCGCTCGTCCGGAGAAACGCATGATCTCGCCCTGCCAGGCGAACCCTTCGGCCAGCGCGCGGCCCAGCCGGTGCGCGTCGTGCAGGTACTCGGCGTAGTAGCCGCTGCCCTCGCCGGTGGCCGCCACGTGCAGCACGTGATGCACGTCGTCGTTCCATTGCGCGGTGTAGCGGCGCGGCTCACCGTGCGGACGCTCGAGGTGATGCGCCTCGTTGTGCTCGTTCTCGAGCAGCAGGTGGACCGGCCGGTCGAGGATTTCGGCACGGATGCGTGCCGCCAGGTCCTCGAGGATGTGCGTCTCACCCGCATCGACGATGGCGTGCACGGCGTCGAGCCGCAACCCGTCCATGCGGTAGTCGCGCAGCCAGTGCAGCGCGTTTTCGATGACGAACCCGCGCACCTCGGCGCAGCCCGGCGCATCGTAGTTGACGGCCGCGCCCCAGGGCGTCTGGTGACGCTCGGTGAAAAATGGCGGCGCCAGTGTGGGTAGATAGTTGCCGTCCGGGCCGAAGTGGTTGTAGACCACGTCGAGCAGCACCGCGATGCCGCGCGCGTGCGCGGCGTCGACCAGGCGCTGCAGGTCTTCCGGCCGGCCATAGGTCGCGTCGGGCGCGAACAGCAGCACGCCGTCGTAGCCCCAGTTGCGCCGGCCCGGGAATTCCGCCACCGGCATGAGCTCGATGGCCGTGACGCCGAGACCTGCCAGGTGATCGAGCTTCTCGATGGCCGCGGCGAACGTGCCCTCGGGCGTGAACGTCCCGACGTGCAGCTCGTAGAGCACCACCTCGTGCCAGGCACGGCCGGACCAGGTCACCTGCCACCGATGGGCGTCCAGGTCCACGAGTTCGCTCGGCCCGTGCACGTCTTCGGGCTGGAAGCGCGATGCCGGATCGGGCACCTGCCGGCCGTCGTCGAGCAGATAGGCGTAGCCATCCCCGGCACGCGCCCCCGGCACGTCGAGCTCGTGCCACCCGCCCGGCAAGACATTCATGGGCGACGGCTCTCCCATGCCCGACCACTTCAGGCGCAGGTGCGCGTGGCCCGGCGCCCAGAGCCGGAAGCGTGCGCCACCGGTCGGCAGCAGGTGCGCGCCGAAGCGCGGCGTCACCCTGCGAGGCGCGCGCTCAGCCAGTGGCGGAGCGGCCATCGCCATTCCTGAGCTGCAGCAGCAACAGCGAGCGGCCGGTGACGCCGTAGGCATCGCCCTTGGCGAACTGCGTGCGGCTGAGCGGCTCTTCGACATGGGTGTCGATCAGCAGCTCCCAGCGTTCATCGCCCGCGTGTCCCGGCAGCGTGAAGTTCACCAGGTCGTGGTAGGCATTCAGGATGATCAACAGCGTCGCATCGACGCCGCGCTGCTTGATGCCGGTCGGTTGCGCGCGGCCGTCGAGCAGCATGCCGAAACATTGCATGCGCGGATCGGACCATTGCTCGTCCGCCATTTCGTTGCCGTCGGCGTTGATCCAGGTGATCTCCTTGACGCCGAGCTCGGCATTCTGTTTCGCGGACAGGAAGCGGCTGCGCCGCAGGATGGGATAGTTCGCGCGCAGCTGCGCCAGGCGCTGCACGAACTTCACCTGCGCCTCGTTCTTCTTCAGCAGCGTCCAGTCCACCCAGCTGATGCTGTTGTCCTGGCAGTAGGCGTTGTTGTTGCCGTCCTGCGTGCGCGCGAATTCGTCGCCGGCGAGCAGCATGGGCGTGCCCTGCGAGAGCAGCAGCGTGGCGAGGAAGTTGCGCATCTGGCGGCGGCGCAGGCGGTTGACTTCCGGATCGTCGCCGGGACCTTCCGCGCCGCAGTTCCAGGAGCGGTTGTCGCTGTGGCCGTCGCGGTTCTCCTCGCCGTTGGCCTCGTTGTGACGCTCGTTGTACGTGACCAGGTCGTTGAGCGTGAAGCCGTCGTGCGCGGTGATGAAATTCACGCTGGCCTGCGGGCGGCGGCCATAGCGATCGAACAGGTCCGCGGAGCCGTACAGGCGCGGCGCCAGGTCCGCGGCGCTCGCCTCGCCGCGCCAGAAATCGCGCACCGTGTCGCGATAGCGGTCGTTCCACTCGGCCCAGCCGGGCGGGAACTGCCCGACCTGGTAGCCGCCCGGCCCGCAGTCCCACGGCTCGGCGATGAGCTTGACCGCGCCGAGCACCGGGTCCTGCGACACGGCCTTGAGGAAGCCGCTCTGGTTGTCGAAGCCGTTCGGCTCGCGCGCCAGGATGGTACCGAGGTCGAAGCGGAAGCCGTCGACGTGCATCTCCTGCACCCAGTAGCGCAGCGAGTCGGTGACCATCTGGATGACGCGCGGATGCGAGAGGTTCAGCGTGTTGCCGGTGCCCGTGTCGTTGATGTAGTAGCGCTTGTCGGGCGCGAGCCGGTAGTAAGACGCGTTGTCGAGGCCCTTGAACGAG
>DASTHJ010000423.1:0-3680 GCA_035718265.1 Steroidobacteraceae bacterium
GAGACGTGGGTGGTCATGCGCGCTCCGAGGGAAAGGCCAGTACTTCGTCGATGCTGGACGCATCCAGCGCGAGCATCAGCACGCGATCGAATCCCAGCGCGACCCCCGCGCAGTCCGGGAGACCGGATTCGAGCGCCGCCAGCAGGCGTGCATCGATCGCCACTGGCGGCAGGCCGCGGGCGGCGCGGGCCTGCTGGTCGGACGCGAAGCGCCGGCGTTGCTCGGCCGCGTCCGCCAGCTCGTGATAGCCGTTCGCCAGCTCGGCGCCACGATGATACAGCTCGAAGCGCAATGCGAGCCGCGCGTCTGCGGCGTCCAGCCGCGCCAGCGCCGCTTGCGACGCCGGATAGCGATGCACGAATGTCAGGCCCGCCTCGCCGAGAGCCGGCCCCACCTGCGCACCCACGATGAGATCCAGCAGCTCGTCGCGACCGGCGGCGGCCGCGCGTCGCGCGTCGAATCCCAGTGTCTCGGCCGCGGCGCGCAGCGTGGCGTCGTCGGCGTCGAGCGGATCGAAGCCGGCATGTCTGCGGACCGCCTCGCGGTAGCTGACGAACTCGAGCGGCCAGTCACGCCCGAGCAGCACGCGCACCAGGTCCGCGACTTCGCGCATGAGCTGCTCGAGCGAGAATCCCAGCCGATACCACTCGACCATGGTGAATTCCGGGTTGTGGCGGCGGCCGCGCTCGGCGTCGCGGAACACGTGGCACACCTGGAAGATGTCGCCGGAGCCGGCGGCCAGCAGCCGCTTCATCGCGTATTCGGGGGAGGTGTGCAGGTAACGGCGCGCGGCGCGTTGCCCAGGGTCGTCGGCGGCGATGCTGCCGATGTTCACGTCCGAGACGGGTGCGTTCACCAGGATCGGCGTCTCCACCTCGAGCACGCCGCGCGCGCGAAAGAATTCGCGCGTGGCGTGCAGCGCCTCGGCGCGGCGACGCAGTGCCGTGAGACTGGCGCCGGGTCGCCAATCCTGCGCTGGGCTCATGTTTTCACGGCCACGTGCGTCGCGTGCCGATGCGCTCGCCCATGCGCAGCACCCGGCCCGCCGCGAGCGATGGCTGCCAGTCCACGGCACCCGGCGGAAACAGCAGGATCACGGTCGAGCCCATGTTGAAGCGGCCCATCTCCGCTCCCTTGTCGAGGGTCACCGGCGCCAGCAGGTCGGTGACCGGCAGCGCCGTCACTTCGCGATGGTGGCGCGGCGTGACGTCGCCGTGCCACACGGTCGCCATGCTGCCGACGTTGAACGCACCGACCAGGATCAGCGCCCAGGGCATGCCGGCCGAATCGAAGCCGCAGATCACACGCTCATTGCGCGAGAACAGGCCCGGGACCAGTCGCGCCGTGGTGCTGTTCACGCTGAACAGCCGGCCCGGCACGTACAGGCTCTCGCGCAGCTTGCCGGCGAGCGGCATGTGGATGCGGTGATAGTTGTACGGCGCCAGGTAGATGGTCGCGAACGTGCCGCCCGCGAAGCTGCGCGCCCAGGCATCGCGGCCGGCGAGCAGCGCGCGCAGCGAATACTCGTGTCCCTTGGCCTGCAGCAGGCGATCGGCCGTCAGCGTGCCCGCTTCGCTGACCGTGCCGTCCACCGGCGACACGACGGCCGCCGGGTCGGCGTCCACCGGCCGCGTTCCCGCGCGCAGCGCGCGCGTGAAGAAGTCGTTGAAGCTGGGGTACGCGGTGGGTTCGGTGAGTGCCGCGTCGGCCATGTCGGGTTTGAAGCCGCGCACGAACAGCCGGATCAGTGCGTTCTTGAACGCGGGCGCGCGCGAACGCGTGGCCTGCAGCACCAGGCGGGAGATCCCGTGTTGCGGCAGCAGGTGCTGCAGAGTGACGAAGGCGCGGCCCGCGGCGCCCGGACGTTCGTTCATGAGTTGCCGAGCACGGGCGCCAGGCGCGCCATGTCGCGGGTCAGCGCCGCGGCCGTCAGCGGTGGCGTGAAGACCGCGACGATGCGCGCCTGCGAATCCAGCGCGAACACCGTGGCCGAATGGTCCATCGTGTAGTTGCCGTCGCCGAGATCGACACGCGCCGCGGCCACGCCGAAGGATTTCGTCGCCTTCACAATCTCGGGCGGGCTGCCGGTGAGGCCGATAAAATCGCCGCGGAATGCGGAGATATAACTACCCATCTGCTCCGGCGTGTCGCGCCCGGGATCGACGCTGATGAACGCGATCTCGAGGCCGGCCAGTCGCGGGTCCTGCGGGACCACCTGTTTCTGCACGCTGGCCAGCAGCGTCAGCGTGGTCGGGCAGACGTCGGGGCAGTGCGTGAAGCCGAAGAACACCAGCGTGGGATGGCCGCGCAGCGACGCGAGCGTGGCCGGGGCGCCGTGCGTATCCACCAGGTTGAAGTCCTCGAGCGTGCGCGGTTGCGGCAGCGACGTGCCCGCCTCGAGCGACGGCACGGCCGGCTGGCCGAGCATGCGCGCCACGTACATGCCGGCCAGCGCCGCGACCGCGGCGATGGCGGCCACCGAGATCCAGTAACGTTTCGACATGGCGCGATTATTTCACAGGAAGCCGGCGCCCACCGCCGGCAGTCTCATCGACTCCGTGCGGCGGCGCCTGACGCGCGCGCGCGTGTTCTTCGGGCACGGCACCGACAACGCGCGCGACGAGGCGGCGGCGCTGGTGTTCCACGTGCTGCGGCTGCCGCACGATGCACCGGCGCGCGTCCTGCGCCGGCGCGCCAGCGCGGCGCAGGTGGCGCGGCTCGAGGCATTGCTGGCACGACGCATCGCCGGGCGCGTGCCGCTGCCGTACCTGACCCACGAGGCGTGGTTCGCGGGGCTGCGCTTCTACGTCGACGAGCGCGTGCTGATTCCGCGCTCGCCGTTCGCGGAGCTCATCGAGCAGCGGTTCGCACCCTGGATCGACGCGCGCCGCGTCACGCGCGCGCTCGATCTCGGCACCGGCTCGGGTTGCATCGCGCTGGCGATGGCCAGGGCATTTCCGCGGGCGCGCGTCGATGCGGTGGACGTGGACGCCGGCGCGCTGCAAGTCGCGGCCATCAACCGGCGCCGCCTGCGCCTGACGAGGCGCGTGCGATTGATCGAGTCCGACCATTTCGCGGCGCTTTCCGCTGAGTCGTACGATATCATCGCGAGCAATCCGCCCTACGTCGGGACGCGCGAGATGCGGGGTCTGCCGCGCGAATACCGGCACGAACCGAAGCTCGCGCTCGAGTCGGGGCGCCGAGGTCTCGATTCGGTGGAAATCATTCTGGCCGGCGCGGCGCGACACCTGCGGCCGCGCGGTCTGCTGGTGGTCGAGGTGGGCAACACCGAGCGCGCGCTGCGGCGCGCGTATCCGCGCATGCCGTTCACCTGGCTCGATTTCGAACGCGGTGGCGGCGGCGTTTTCGCGCTGACCCGCGAGCAGCTGGAGAAGGCCTCGGCCTGATGCAAGGGTATGTCGGGTAATTCGATCGGCAGATTGTTCACGGTGACCACGTTCGGCGAGAGCCACGGCCCGGCGCTGGGCTGCATCGTCGATGGCTGCCCACCGGGCCTCGAGCTCGGCGAGGCGGACCTGCAGGCCGACGTCGATCGCCGGCGCACCGGCACTTCGCAGTTCGTCAGCCAGCGCAAGGAAGGCGACGTCGTGAAGATCCTCTCGGGCGTATTCGAAGGGCGCACCACCGGCACGCCCATCGGCATCCTGATCGAGAACACC
>DASTHJ010000424.1:0-5545 GCA_035718265.1 Steroidobacteraceae bacterium
GACCGTAGAGCCATGTCGCGAGCATAGGGCATACTTCGCGTCCCTTTCATCAAGGACGCGGACCATGAAGAAGACACTCCTGACGTTGGGCGCGCTGGCACTCGCCGCCACCGCACAGGCCCAGACTCACAAGCTCACCAAAATCTGGGAGACCGACGCGGCGTTGAAGACACCTGAATCGGTGCGGCTCGACGCCAAACGCAAGGTGCTGTACGTGTCCAACATCGACGGCGAACCCTGGACCGCGGACGGCAAGGGGTCGATCGCCAGGCTCGGCCTGGACGGCAAGGTGATCGCCGCCGAATGGGTGACCGGGCTCGAAGGTCCCAAGGGCCTGGCGCTGTCCGATGACGGCAAGTGGCTGTACGCCGCCGACATCGGCGGCATCGTGGTCATCGACATCGAGGCGGGCAGGATCAAGGAAAAGATCGCCATCCCCGAGGGCCAGCAGCTCAACGACCTGGTCAACGACCAGGGCACGCTGTACGTGTCCGACTCGAAGGGCAGGAAGGTCTACCAGGTGAAGGACGGCAAGGTCGGCGTCTACCTGGACGACAAGGTGCTGAAGGGCCCCAACGGCCTGTTCGTGCACCGGGGCGCGCTGTACGTGCTCGACCACGACGCGCTGTCGCGCGTGGAGAAGGACAAGTCGCTGCAGCTGATCGCCGACGGCATGCCGGGCGGCGTCGACGGCCTGGAGAACGCCGGGGGAGACGACTTCCTGGTCACGGTGTGGAGCGGTGCCGTGTGGTACGTGAGCGCCGACGGCTCGAAGGAGCTGCTGTTCGACGGCAAGGCCGAGAAGACCAGCACGGCCGACACCGGCTGGGATCCTGCCACGCGTACGCTCTACGTGCCGACGTTCTTCAAGAACACGGTCATCGCCTTCAAGGTCGAATAGTTAGATCAACGGGGCGCCCGGGCCCGGGCGCCCCCGCGGCCTGGCCGGCAACGCGGCGCCGCGCGGACGCGACTGAACGGCGATCCGGTGGCGAGCCGGGATCGCACCCCTTCCGCGGAGCCAGCCCTGCGCCGACCCGTGCCCCCCGCCACGGCAGGCCGGTCCGGGCGGCAGATCCTTGCCGCCCGCGCCGGCTCTGTGAATTGCTCCACAGTCCTTCCGCGCCGTGCACCCGCCGATGGCGCGGCACGCTCAGTAATCCACGCCCCTGCCGACATCTGTTACAGGAGTGGAGCGCCCCGAGGTCGCGCCGCAGGCGTCAACGTGAATTCCGAGCTCAAGAACCACCTGGCACGCGCCTTCGGGCTCGGGTCCGACGCCGACGTGGAAGCGTTGATCGCGCACCTGCGCGCCGGCGATGCCGTGGATCCGCAGACACTGCGCCGTGGCTGCCTGGCGCTGGTCGATTACCTGCGCGAGGCGCGCAACGCGCACGCGGCGAGCGCCCAGCGGCTGGCGATCGCGCTCGAGGCTTCGAACCTCGGCCTGTGGGAATGGGACATCGGCGCGGGACTGGTGTACGTCGACCGCACGTTCTGCCGCTTCATCGGCCACGACGAGCACCGGGAGATCTGGAAGTTCGTCGAGCTCGAAACGCTGGTCTGCGAGGAAGACCGGACGGCGTTCGGCGAGGCGATGCGCGCCGCGCTGCGCGGCGACTCCAAGCTGTTCCAGGTGAGCTATCGCGTGCGGCACGTCGACGGCCGCTGGGTGTGGCTCGACACCCACGGCAGCGTCACCTCGCGCGATGCCAATGGCCGCGCGCTGCGCATGACCGGTACGCATGCCAACATCACCGACCGCAAGCAGATCGAGCGTGCACTCTCGAACACGCTGCGCGTGATGCGCACGCTGCTCGAGACGCTGCCGCTGCCGGTGGTGATCCGCGACGTGGAGTGCCGCGTGACCATGGTGAACGCGGCCTGGGAGCAGATGATCGGCATTCCGCGCCAGGACATCATCGGCAAGCCGCTGGAGTCCATCACCGGCCGGCCGCGCACCGCCGGTCAGCGCGAATCCGACGCCGAGGTGTTCCGCACGCACCGCGCGCAGCGCTTCGAGACCGTGGTGCACGCCAAGAACGGCACACCCTACGACGTCATCGTGGCCAAGACGCCGCTGCTCGCCGAGGACGGCTCGATGACCGGCATCGCCTCCGTGGTCACCGACATCTCGGAGCAGAAGCGCACCGCCGCGGTGCTGGAGCGCGCGCGGTTGTCGGCCGAGGCCGCGGTACAGGCCAAGTCGCGCTTCCTCGCCAACATGAGCCACGAGCTGCGCACGCCGCTCAACGGCGTGGTCGGCATGGCCTCGCTGCTCGAGAACACCGCGCTCGACGCGCGCCAGCGCCGTTTCGTGCGCACGCTGCGCTCCTCGGCCGAGTCGCTGATCACGCTGATCAACGACGTGCTGGACCTGTCCAAGGCCGAGGCCGGCAAGCTCGAGCTCACGCACGCGCCGTTCGAGTTGCGTCGCGAGATCGAACAGGTCGTCGGCCTGTTCAGCGGCCGCGCGCACGACAAGGGCATCGAGATCGCCGCGCACATCGGCCGCGACGTGCCCGCGACCGTGCACGGTGACGCGTTCCGGTTGCGCCAGGTGCTCGCCAACCTGGTCAACAACGCGGTCAAGTTCACGGAGAGCGGCGCGGTACTGCTGGCCGTGACCGTGGCGCGTGAACCCTCCGAGACGCTGCAGCTGGAATTCTCCGTCACCGACACCGGACCCGGCATCGCGCCGGAGGTGCAGGCGCGCATCTTCGAGGCGTTCGAGCAGGCCGACGGCAGCGTGACACGCAAGTTCGGCGGCACCGGGCTGGGACTCGCGATCAGCCGCCAGCTGGTCGAGCTCATGCACGGACGTCTCGCGCTCAGCAGCGAGCCTGGTCGTGGCAGCCGCTTCTCCTTCGAGATCCCCGCCGGCGTGCCGCGCGTCGACGGCGAGCCGCCCGCGCCGTCGCCGGAAGTCGGCACGCTGGTGATCGGCCTGAACCCGGTGATCCGCAGCGCCGTGTGCGACACCATCTCGGCCGACAGCGCGCACGTCATCAGCGTGGACTCGCCGCTCGGCGCCATCGAGGCACTGCAGGATTTCGGCCCGCAGGTCACGCGCATCCGCGTCGTCCTGGATGCGAATGCGGCCGCGAAGGTCGACTCGGCCGTCGCGAGCCTCGGCGCCGCGGTCGGACCGCGCGAGCTCGAGGTGATCACGCTCATGCCGCCGGACGCGGACACGACGCCTCCGCCCGGCGTGACGCGCAGCCTGATCAAGCCGTTGTGCACGCTCGACCTCGGCGCGGCGGGCCAGCCGGTGGATCCGGCGCAGAGCATGTCGGTGCGCGCGCTGCCGATGAGCGGCTCGCGCGGCCGCGCGCTGATCGTGGAAGACAACGCGGTCAACCAGGAAATGGCGCGCGCCATGCTCGACATGCTGGGCTTCGAGGTGATCACGGCCGAGAACGGCGAGGAAGGCGTGCGCGCCGCCGCCGCGCATCCCGAGCTCGTCATCATTCTCATGGATTGCCAGATGCCCGTCATGGACGGACTGGCCGCGGCGCGCGCGATCCGCGCCGCGGAACCGCCGGGACGGCACGTGCCCATCGTGGCGCTGACCGGCAATGCGCTGCCCGGCGATCGCGAGGCCTGCGTGGCCGCCGGCATGGATGACTACCTCGCCAAGCCGTTCTCGCTGAGCGCGCTGCGCGCGATGCTCGATCGATGGACGGCCGCGGGCGTCAACGCCGCCGTGGCGACCACCCGTTAGAGGCGGCGGCGCGCCGGCGCCGCCGCCTCACTTCAAGCGGTTCATCTGGCCCGCGTGGGCCGCGATGATCGCGATGGTCGAACGATCCGAGTCGAACACGCCGTAGAGACCCTGCGGTTCCTGCGGCGGATCGCCGACGAACGCATCGCCCGGCTTCCACATGTAATCCGCGTTGTGCGTGCGGCCCGCGCCGTTCCACGCCCAGAAGTTCGAGCCGGCGATCGCGTCGCCGGCGGCCGCACGACGCGCCAGCAGCCCGTAGATGCGCGTGTAGAAGCGGTCGCGGTACACCGTGGTCGCGGCCGGGTCGTACGAGCCGCCGTCGCGATTGATGCCGAACTCCTCGAGCACGATGGGCTTGCCCATGCGATTGGCCGCGTCGATGTGCCAGTCCAGGTACTCCTGCATTTTCGTCCAGGCGGCGTCGAAGGTGGCCGCGGCCTTCTTCGGGTCGTACCAGCCCCAGTTCGGCGCCCACATGTGGAACGTCAGGTAGTCGATGTGCTTCGACGCGTGCGACTTTTCGAACAGTTCCTTCGAGCCCGCGGTGCCCATCCATCCCTCGTTGCCGGTGCTGACCAGCTGTTTCGGCGCGAGCTTGCGGATGAAGCCCGCGCTCTCGTCCAGCCACTTCACGAACACGTCGAAGTGCGGTTTCGAGTTCGCGTCGCTCCCGGGCCGCGGTTCGTTGGCGAGCTGCCAGGACATGATCGTGGGATCGTCCTTGTACAGGCGGCCGTTCACCGAGTTGTGGCGCGTGACCAGCTTCCGCACCGCGTAGCGGAAAGCTTCGTTCGCCTCCGCCTCGCGATAGAACGCCGCGGAGTTGTCCATGAAGGCGTTCCAGTCGCCGGTGACGTCCGGGTCCAGCACCGGCTTGCCGTTGAACCAGGCCACGTACTGCGACATGCCGCCCGACCACTGCCAGAAGTTGTTCAGGTACAGCACCGCCTTCATGTCGCGCCTGGCCATCTGGTCGAGCAGATGGTCGAGGCCGCGCCACAGCGTCTCGTCGAGCTGCATCGGCTGCTGCATGACCGCCGGCGTGACCGCGCGCCTGAGGGCGCTGGCCTCCGAGATCGCCAGCACGCGCAGGTTCATCACGCCCTGGGCGGCGAGCCGGTCGAGCTCCTTCGCGAGGCGTGCGCGGTCGCCGGTCGGGCCCGGCGAGCCAAGGTACATGCCGTACCAGAGATTGGCGCCGGCGTAGTGGTAACGCCGGCCGTCGAGCACGAACTGCCGGCCCTTGACCGAGACGAAGCCGGACTGCGCCGGGACCGCTGCGGGTGTCGGCGCCGCGTCCGCGCCCCTCGATGACACGGTCGCGGCGAACAAAAGACATACGACGAGCCACGCTGCGGGCGATTTGTTCCTTTGCATGGGGCGCAGAGTCTAGCCGCTGCGAAGCACCTTGAGGAATGCCGCGCACCCAGGGTTGCGCCGGTCGCGGACGGGTCTATGCTCGGTCCATGAATCGCGTGCTCGTGGCGATCGGCGTGCTGGTGGTGCTGGCGGGGCTCTTCTGGAAGCAGCTCTCGCGGTTGCCACTGTTCCGGCTGCCCGGCGACATCGTCATCGATCGCCCGGGACTGAAGTTCTTCTTCCCGATCACCACCATGATCGTCATCAGCCTGGTGGTGTCGCTGCTGCTGTGGCTGTTTCGTAAGTAGTTTGGTCCCCGAAAGCCGGCCAGGACGTTCCGAACAGCTCGGTTGGCGGTAGCGTGGGAGGAGTGTCGTGGGAACACGCCTGGCCGACAATCAGGGTGGAGCGAGCCTAACAACCTTGTCCGTCTCCGGACATTGGACACGCATGACGACA
>DASTHJ010000425.1:0-6570 GCA_035718265.1 Steroidobacteraceae bacterium
CCTGCCGGGCGGCATCGTGACGACCAAGCAATGGATTGCGCTGACGCACCTGGCGCGCACCTACGGCACGGGCACGCTGCGCCTGACCACGCGCCAGGCGTTCCAGCTGCACGGCGTGATCAAGAAGAACCTCAAGACCACGATGCAGGCCATGAACGCGGTGCTGATCGACTCGATCTCGGCCTGCGGCGACGTGAACCGCAACGTGATGTCGAGTTCGAATCCGGTCGAGTCCAAGGTCCACGGCGAAGTCTACGAGTGGGCCAAGAAGATCTCCGAGCACCTGAAGCCCAAGACGCGCGCGTACTACGAGGTGTGGCTGGACGGCGAGAAACTGGTCGGTCCCGCCGAGGAGGAGCCCATCCTCGGGCCCGTCTATCTACCGCGCAAGTTCAAGACTGGCTTGGTGGTGCCGCCGCACAACGACATCGACGTGTTCTCCCAGGACCTGGGCTACATTGCCATCCTGGACGAGGAGGGCATCGACGAGGGCCGCCTGCTCGGCTTCAACCTGGTGGTTGGCGGCGGCCTCGGCGCCACGCACGGCGAGCCGCAGACCTATCCGCGCGTCGGCACCGTCATCGGCTTCGTGACGCCGGACCAGTTGCTCAAGGTCTCCGAGACCGTGGTCATGATCCAGCGCGACTTCGGCGACCGCTCGGACCGCAAGCACGCGCGCCTCAAGTACACCATCGACGATCGCGGCGTGGACTGGTTCAGGGCCGAGCTCTTCCAGCGCCTGGGCTTCGAGCTGCCGCCGCCGCGGCCGTTCAAGTTCACGACGCAGGGCGACCGCTTCGGCTGGCTGCGCGGCCACGACGGCCGCTGGCACCTGACGCTGCGCATCGAGTCCGGGCGCGTGGCCGACAAGCCCGGCGCCATGCATCTCACCGGCCTCGAGAAGATTGCCGCCATCCACAAGGGAGACTTCCGGCTCACCGGCAATCAGAACCTGATCATCGCGAACGTCGAGCAGGACGATTGCATGGCCATCGACAAGCTGGTGGCCGATCACGGGCTCGGGCGTGCGCTGCACACCACGCCGCTGCGCCGCGACGCGCTCGCCTGCGTCGCGTTGCCCACCTGCGGCCTTGCGATGGCCGAAGCCGAGCGCTACCTGCCCACCTTCGTCGATCGCGTCGAAGAGCTGCTGGTGCGGCAGAACATGAAGGAGATCCCGCTGACGCTGCGCATCACGGGCTGCCCGAACGGCTGCGCGCGGCCATATCTCGCCGAGATCGCGCTGATCGGGCGTGCGCCCGGCCGCTATTCGCTGCGCCTCGGCGGCGATCACACCGGCCAGCGCCTGAACGTGCTGTACCGCGACAACATCGACGAGAACGCCATCCTGGCGGCGTTGGACGAGCTCTTCGGCCGCTACCGCGACGAGCGACAGCCCGGCGAACGCTTCGGCGATTTCCTGTGGCGCGTGAAGCTGCTCACGCCGGAGAAGCGGCCGTGAACGATTCCGCGGTCCTCGAACCCACGAACCTGGCGCCCGCGCCCGAATCGCTGGCCGATGCGCCGCGCCTGACACTGAGTCCGGCCGAATTCGCGAAGGACGCGGACGCCGCGCGCCGCATCAACGAGTGGTTAGGCTCGGTGGACCCCGCCACGCGCGTGCGCTGGTCGTTGGCAAACCTTCCGGGACCGTTCGCGCTGTCCTCGAGCTTCGGCGCGCAGGCCGCCGTGTCGCTGCACCTGGTGACGCAGGCGGAGCCGAACATCCCGGTGATCCTGGTCGACACCGGCTATCTTTTCCCCGAGACCTACCAGTTCATCGACCAGCTCACGCGCCAGCTGTCGCTCAACATCCAGCGCTTCTCGAGCCCGCAATCCGTGGCCGAGTTCGAAGCGCAGTACGGCAAGCTCTGGGAGCAGGGGCGCGGGGGCCTCGACCAGTATCTCGAGCTGCGCAAGGTCGAACCCATGCGCCGTGCATTGAAGACGCTCGGCACGCGCACCTGGTTCGCAGGGCTGCGCCGCAGCCAGGCCGCGAGCCGCGCCGCGCTCAATCCGCTGGAAGTGCGCGACGGCCGCTTCAAGGTGCACCCCATCTTCGACTGGTCGGACCGCGACGTGTACCTGTACCTCAAGGCCAACGGGCTGACCTATCACCCGCTCTGGGACCAGGGGTACATCTCGATCGGTGACTGGCATTCCACCAAGTCACTGAGCGAGGTGAGCTCGGCCGAGGAGCTGCGCTTTTCGGGCCTTAAGCGCGAGTGCGGCATCCACGGCCTCGAGGGCTGAGGCCGGTCCCGGGCGCCTTGCCCCGCGAACAGGCAGCCCGGCGACCCCCTGCACCATCCGCAGACACGCCGTGAACGAGTCGTGACATTCCGGTCCATGGGCGGCGCTACGCTGGACGGAGTGCATGCCCAGCAGGCAGGATTTGAAGCGATGAAACGACTGCAGAGACTTCGCGCCACCGCGCCGTTGCGCGACATGGTGTCCGAGATCGGGTTTGGCCAGAGCCAGCTCATCCAGCCCTTGTTCCTGGCCGAAGGAATTTCGAAGGAAGAACCGCTCTCGGGACTGCCCGGCACTTCGCGGCACACGCTGCCCTCGCTGCTCGAGCAATTCGAGAAGGACATGGCCGCGGGCGTGCGGCAGTTCCTGCTGTTCCCCGTGCCGGCGCAGAAATCCAACCGCAACTTTGCCGCCGATTTCGTCGGCACGGCGCTGCAGCAGATGCGCCAGCGTGCCGGCACCAACGCCACGATCTGGGTGGACACCTGCCTGTGCAGCTTCACCGAGTCTGGCCACTGCTGCGTGCACGACTCGCGCGGACGGCAGGATCTCGCGAGCACGCACGCGGCATTGAGCGCGCTGGCCCTCACCTACGTGCGCGGCGGCGCCGACGGCATCTCGCCCTCCGACATGAACGACGGCCGCGTCGCGCACCTGCGCGCCGCGCTCGACGGCGCCGGCTTCGACATGGCGCCCATCATGAGCTACAGCACCAAGTTCGCGAGCAACTTCTACGGGCCGTTCCGTGAGGCGGCCGACTCCGCACCGCAGTACGGCGATCGCAAGAGCTACCAGCTCGACGTGCGCAACCGCAGCGACGCGCTCGCCTCGAGCCGGCGCTGCGCGGAGGAGGGCGCGGACCTGCTGATGGTGAAGCCCGGCCAGCCCTCCGCCGACCTCATCCGCCCGATCCACGAACAGACCGGGTTGCCCGTGGGCGCCTACCAGGTGAGCGGCGAGTACACCTCGCTGGTGCTGCTCGCGAAGGAGAACTTCGTGAACTTCGACGCCGCGCTCATCGAGAGCTGGCACAACCTGCGCCGCGCCGGCGCCAGCTACATCATCACCTACGGCGCGCGGCTCGCGCGCCAGCTCGGACTGCCGGCCTGATGCGCTACTTCCCGCTGTTCCTCGATCTCGCCGGCAAACCGGTGCTGCTCGTGGGCGGCGGGGAAGTGGCGGCGCGCAAGTTCGCGTTGCTGGATGAGGCCGGCGCGGTGGTTACCGTCGTCGCACCCGCGCTCGGTACCGGAATGGCGGCCGCCGCGGCCGCAGGATCGGTCCAGCACATCGCGCGGGAATTCGACGCCGGCGACGTGAGCGATGTGTGGGTCGTGGTCGCGGCCACGGATGATCGCGCCGTAAACGCCGCCGTCGCGGCGGCGGCCCATGCGCGGCGCATTCCCTGCAACGTGGTCGACGACCGCGAGCTGTCGAGTTTCATCATGCCGGCGATCATCGATCGCTCGCCCGTGCAGATCGCCGTGTCCACCGGCGGCACTTCGCCCGTGCTCGCGCGCCTGATCCGCGAGCGACTCGAGACCTTGCTGGATGGATCGCTCGGCACGCTCGCGGCATTCGCCGAGCGCTGGCGCGAGCGCGTGCGCGCGAAGTTCAGTGACATCGGCGCGCGGCGCCGGTTCCTGTCGTGGATGCTCACCGGGCCGGTGGCGGCAGCGCTGCGCGCCGGCAGGACACAGCGCGCGGCAGACCTCACCGCGCGTGCGCTGGAAGATCCCGCCGTGGTGCCGCACGGACATGTCGTGCTCGTCGGGGCCGGTCCCGGCAACGCGGGCCTCATGACGCTGCACGGGCTGCGCGCGCTGCAGGAGGCGGACGTCATCGTACACGACCGGCTCGTGTCACCCGAGGTGCTCGACCTCGCACGCCGCGACGCCGCGCGCTTCGACGTCGGCAAGTTCGTCGGCGGTGGCGGCGCGACGCAGGACGAGATCAACACCCTGCTCGTCGAGCACGCGCGGCGCGGCGAGTACGTCGTGCGGCTCAAGGGCGGCGACCCGTTCGTGTTCGGACGGGGCGGCGAGGAGATCGACTACCTGCGCGCGCATGGAGTTTCCTTCGAGGTGATTCCGGGCATCACCGCCGCCGTCGCGGCGGGCGCGTATGCCGGCATCCCGCTCACCGATCGGCGCTACTCCCAGGCCGTTCGCTTTCTCACCGGCAACAGCGACGAGCAGCTCGCGCAATTCAGCTATGCCGATCTCGCCGCGGGACGCGAGACCCTGTGCTTCTACATGAGCGTGGGTCGTCTCGCCGGCCTGCAGGCACAGCTGCTCGGCGCCGGCGTCGCCGGCAGCATGCCCGTTGCATTCGTCGAGAACGCCAGCCGCGGCGAACAGCGCGTCGTGCTGAGCAGCGTCGATGCCATGCAGCGCGACGCGGTGGCGCGCCAGGTGAAGGCCCCGACGCTGATGATCATCGGCAATGTCGCGAAGAGCGCAGCCGAGTTGCAGTGGTTCGGGCGCGCGGCCGCGCAATCTGCGTAAATTCCCCGGCGGCGCTGAACGTCGGCGCGGTGTGCAACGCTGGGTTCGGTAAGCGCGTCATATCAGGAGGACTTCACATGCATCACTCCAGGCTCTGCGCATTGCTCATCGATTGCCGGACCGAGGACGTCGACCAGGCCGCCGAGTTCTGGGCGAACGCGCTTGGCCGGCCGGTCGATCCCAAACATCCCGGGACGCGCGGCAACTACCGCATGCTGGAGACACCTCCCGACGAGTGCGCCGTGCAGATACAGCGCGTCGAACATGAGAGCCGCGTGCACCTCGACATCGAGACCGATGACATCCCCGCCGAGGTCGCGCGTCTCGAGAAACTCGGCGCGCGCGTCGTCAACCGGCTGGAAAGATGGATCGTAATGCAGGCGCCGACCGGCCAGCGGTTCTGCGTGGTGCGCGTGCAGCGGCCCGGCTTTCCGAAGAATGCGAATCGCTGGGAGTGAGGCACACGACGCGGGCCACGAGGGCCCGCGACGGGAGGGCACGTGGATCCGAAGACATATCGCATTCCGGGTCGTTTCGCCGCACATCGAGTTTCGCGGCTCGCCCTTGAATGGCGGGAGCGACACGAGCGTGTATGGTGTGCTTCCCGCCGAATCCTGGGTGTCGATCGAGAGTGCGGCCGGTGATGTCGTCAGGCACTTCTTTGTGCCGCTCCGGCAGTAGTCGATCCCGAGAACCGCTCAATCGAAAGGACTGTGCACGGCGTTTCGCCCCGGCTCCATGACGTGAGTGTAGATCTGCGTGGTCGCGACATCCTTGTGACCCAGCAGTTCCTGGACCGTCCGAATGTCGTAACCCGCCTCCAGCAAGTGAGTTGCGAACGAGTGCCGGAACGTGTGCGGAGTCACGGGCTTCTCGAGGCCAGCCGCTCGTGCCGCATTCCGCACCTGGCGCTGCACGCTTTCCTCGTGGACGTGGTGACGTCTCAGCCCGCCTGATCGCGGATCACGCGTGGGTGTGGCCGCCGGAAAGACGTATTGCCAACCCCATTGAAGGTGGGCTCGCGGATACTTGCGCTGCAGGGCGAACGGCAGTTCGACACCGCCGAAGCCGCGCGAGATCGCGTCGTCGTGAAGTACGCGGACATTTTGCAGGTGAGCCTCGAGTGCAGTAGAGACGGACTTGGAGAGGATGGTCATACGGTCCTTCGCCCCCTTGCCGTGGCGCACGAGGATTCGCCGGTGGTAAAGGTCGACATCCTTGACGCGAAGTCGAAGCGCTTCCATCAGGCGCAAGCCGCTTCCGTAGAGCAGTCCGGTGACGAGCCAATGGACACCTCGCAGGTGCGCAATGACGCGCATGGCTTCATCGTGGGTCAATACCGTAGGAAGACGCTTGGGTCGGTGGGCTCGCACCACGTTTTCTATCCAGGGCAAGTCCACGTTCATGACGCGTTTGTACAAAAAGAGGAGCGCGGCCAACGCCTGACTCTGCGTGGCAGCTGAAACCCTGCGATCATTGGCCAGGTGGCTCAAGAAGGCGGCAACCTCTGATCCGCCCATATCGCGAGGATGTCGCTTTGCATTAAAGATGATGAAACGGCGAATCCAATCGACATAAGCCTTCTCCGTTCGATAGCTGTAGTGCCGCAGCCGAATCGCGGCGCGGACCGAGTCCAGAAGGCGCGGTGGTGTAGGCATGTGGATCGTACGAGGGGCATTGACCTGTTATGCGTCGGCGTGCTTAAGTGAAATCAGGGGGTTGCAGGAGGGCGACTGGTGTTATCCGTCACTTTCGACGCAAATAAAAGCCGCATTTCTGCGGTCTACTTATAGTTAGAACGCACAAATCA
>DASTHJ010000426.1:0-5080 GCA_035718265.1 Steroidobacteraceae bacterium
TGGCTGTGGTGCACGCGGCTGTTCAAGTCGCGCACGCTGGCCGCCGAGGCGGTGGCCGGCGGCAAGGTGCACGTCAACGGCCGGCGCGTGAAGCCGGCGCTGGGCGTACGGATCGGCGATCGCGTGGCGATCACGCGCGCCGGCTACGAATTCGAATGCGAGGTACTCCGGCTGCCGGATCGGCGCGGATCGGCGCCGATCGCGCAGGCCTGCTATGCCGAGACCGATGCCGCGCGCGCGGCGCGCGAAAAATTCGCCGGGCAGGCGCGCCTGGCGGCCGCTTTTGCTCCGCGCAGCCTCGAACGGCCGGACAAGCACGGCCGGCGCGAGCTGCGCCGCCTGCGCGGACGGGAGCGCTGATGCGGACCGTCGATCAGCGCGCCAACCGGCTGTTCCTGTTCCTGTCCGGATTCTTCCTCACCAATGCGCTGATCGGCGAGTTCGTCGGCGTGAAGATCTTCGCGCTCGAGGACACGCTCGGAACCGCGCCCGTTCAGTGGTCGCTGTTCGGCATCCAGGGCACGCTGAATTTCACCGCCGGCGTGATCGTCTGGCCGTTCGTGTTCATCATGACGGACGTCATCAACGAGTACTTCGGCGTGCGCGGCGTGCGGCTGATCTCCTGGATCGCCGTGCTGCTGATCGCCTACGCGTTCCTCGCCGCGTACGCGGCCATCGCGCTGGCGCCGGCCGGTTTCTGGGTGGACATCAACAAGGGCATGGGCGTGCCCGACATCCAGCGGGCCTACGCGCTGATCTTCGGCCAGGGGTTGTGGACCATCTGCGGCTCGATCATCGCGTTCCTGGTCGGACAGCTCATCGACGTGGTGATCTTCCATCGCATCCTGAAGGTCACCGGCGACCGCTTCGTGTGGTTCCGCGCGACGGCGTCGACCGCCGTTTCGCAGCTGCTCGACAGCTTCATCGTGCTGTACATCGCGTTCGTGATCGGCCCGCAGCACTGGTCGATCCCGCAGTTCCTCGCGGTGGGCTGCGTCAACTACGTGTACAAGATGGGCGCGGCGATCGCGCTGATCCCGTTGCTGTACATCGCGCGCGGGTTGATCGAGCGATATCTCGGACATGCCGAGGCGGCGCGCCTGCGCGCGGAAGCCGCCGCGGCCTAGTGCATCGCGGCAGGATCAGTTCAGCAACGCCGCGAGCCGCCGCCGCCACCCGCCGACCCGTGAGTCATCCGCCGGCAGCAGCGCGAACGCCTGCAGCAGGTCCTCGCGCCCGGCGCGCGTGGCGAACTGGCGATCGCTTTGCATGCGCGTGAGCAGCGACTCGACCGCGGCATCCGGACTGCCACCGAGAATGGAGCGGGCGGCACCGGCGCGCAGCGAGTCCGTGCGCGCCGCATCGTCGGTGGCGAGCGCGGCGAAATGGATCAACGCGCGCACCGCGTTCGTGGCCGGATCACTCTGCGCGACCGGGGGAAGTTGCCCGAGCACCTGCGAAGCGCCGATCACGTCGCCCGACAGCGCCAGGTAGCGCGCCAGGTCGCGGCGCGCATCGAGGTTCGCGGGATCGGCATCGGCCACGGCACGCAGCCGTGCGATCGCGCCGGCGTAGTCGCCTGCCTCGGCGAGCTCGCGGGCCGCCGCGTGTTCACCGGCCGATGCGCTCGGCAGGTGCGGCTCGAGGAACCTGCGCACGTGCCCGACGGGCACCGCGCCGACGAACTCGTCGACCACGCGTCCATTGCGGAACAGCTTGACCGCCGGGATGCTGCGGATCTGGTATTGCTGCGCGATGTCCTGGTTCTCGTCGGTGTTGATCTTGACGACCTTGATCTTGCCGGCGTGTTCGTCGGCGACCTGCTCGAGCACCGGACCGAGCATGCGGCAAGGACCGCACCAGGGCGCCCAGAAATCCACCAGCACGGGTTGCGAGGCGGAAGCGTTGATGACTTCGGCGGGGAAGGTGGCCGTCGTGACGGCAGTGACGGATGAGCTCATGCGCCACTATTGGGGATTGTTCGGGGCCAATTCAATAGAATTTGTCCATGACACATTTTCCTACGCTCGAACGGCCCGAGGCCGTCGCGAGAGCCGTCAATTCCCGGTACCTGGCTGAAGAAGAAGGCGTGGTACGCGAGCTCGCCGAGCGGGCCAGGCTGGACGCCGCGGCCACCCGCAACGTGAACGCGCGCGCGCTGGCGCTGGTCCAGGCGGTGCGCAACTCGCGCGGCGGCGGCGGTGCGCTCGATGCCTTCCTGCGCGAATACAGCCTCGCGTCACGCGAGGGCGTGATCCTCATGTGCCTGGCCGAGGCGCTGCTGCGCATCCCGGACGGCGAGACCGCCGACCGCCTGATCGCCGACAAGATTCCGAGCGGCGCCTGGGACGAGCATCTCGGCGACAGCGAGTCGCTGCTGGTCAATGCGTCCACCTGGGGACTGATGCTGACCGGCCGCGTGGTCGCACTCGATCGCAACGAGGTCGGCGAGGCGCGCTCCTGGTATTCGCGGCTGGTCGGCAGGCTCGGCGAGCCCGTGGCGCGCGCCGCGCTCAAGCAGGCGATGCGCATCCTCGGCCACCAGTTCGTCATGGGCCGCGACATCGGCGCGGCACTGGAACGCGCCGGAGGCAAGGAGGAACGCGCCTATCGTTATTCGTTCGACATGCTGGGCGAGGCAGCGCTGACGCGCGCCGACGCCGAGCGCTACCGGGAAAAGTACTCCGCGGCCATCGCCATGGTCGGCAAGGCCGTCGATGCGCGCGAGTCCATCCATGCGCGCCACGGCATCTCGATCAAGTTGTCCGCGCTGCACCCGCGATACGAGTTCGCGCAGGTCACGCGCGTCATGCGCGAGCTGTACCCCACCGTCGAGCGGCTGGTGCACGAGGCGCGCGGCGCGGGCATCGGCGTGACGCTGGACGCCGAGGAGGCGGATCGCCTGGAGCTGTCGCTGCTGCTGGTGGACAAACTACTCGGCAGCGAAGTCACGCGCGGCTACGCCGGCTTCGGCCTGGCCGTGCAGGCCTACCAGAAGCGCGCATATCCCACCCTCGAGTGGCTGGCGCGCCGGCTGCGCGCAGCCGACCGGCGCATCACGCTGCGCCTGGTCAAGGGCGCGTACTGGGACAGCGAGATCAAGCGCGCGCAGGAGCGCGGACTCGCGGGCTATCCGGTGTTCACCCGCAAGGTCAACACGGATGTGTCCTATCTCGCCTGCGCGCGCCTGCTGGAACGCGCCGGTGAGCGCATCTATCCGCAGTTCGCCACGCACAACGCGCACACCATCGCGCAGGTCGCCGAGATCTTCGGCGGTGACGCCAATCGCTTCGAGTTCCAGCGCCTGCACGGCATGGGCGCGGAGCTGTACGACAGCGTGGTGCGCGGTCCCTGGGGCAGGTTCGCCTGTCGCGTGTATGCGCCGGTGGGCGCACACGAGGACCTGCTGCCCTACCTGGTGCGGCGCCTGCTCGAGAACGGCGCCAACACCTCGTTCGTGAATCGCATCGTCGATGCCAGCCTGCCGGCGGAGGAGGTGGTGGCCGACCCGCTCGCCGAGGTCGACGCGCTGGAGCGCGTCGCGCATCCGCGCATTCCGTCGCCGGCGAACCTGTTCGCGCCCGAACGCCTGAATTCCACCGGCTTCAATTTCGCCGACGGCCAGGCGGTGGATGCGCTGCTGCGCGACTGCGAGCGTGCTTCGCAGCAGCCCTGGAGCGCGGCGCCCGTGGTGTCGGGCCAGACGCGCAGCGGACCGACGCAACCGGTGTTCAATCCCGCCAATACGCGCGAACAGATCGGCACGGTCACGAATGCGGATGCCGCCAGCGTGGAGGCCGCGATCGACGCGGCGGTACGCGCGCAGGGGGAGTGGGACGACGCCGGCGGCGAGCAACGCGCGGGCATCCTGGAACGCGCCGCGCAATTGTTCGAGGCGCACACCGCGGCGCTGGTTGCGCGCTGCGTGCGTGAGGCCGGCAAAACGCTGCCCGATGCCATTGGCGAGGTGCGCGAGGCCGTGGATTTCCTGCGCTACTACGCGGTGCGCGCACGCCGCGATTTCACGCACGAGTCCGCATTGCCCGGACCGACGGGCGAACGCAACCTGCTGCGGCTGCGCGGCAAGGGCGTGTTCGCCTGCATCAGCCCGTGGAACTTCCCGCTGGCGATCTACACCGGACAGGTGGCCGCGGCGCTGGCCGCGGGCAATACGGTCGTGGCCAAGCCCGCGGAGCAGACGCCGCTCACCGCGGCGTACGCCACGGGCCTGCTGCTGCAGGCCGGCATTCCGCCCGCCGTGCTGCAGTTCGTGCCGGGCGATGGCGGCGAGGTCGGCGCCGCGCTGACGCGCGATCCGCGCCTGGCGGGCGTGGTGTTCACGGGCGGCACCGAGACCGCGCGCGTCATCGAACGATCGCTGGCGGCGCGGCCCGGGGCGATCGGCACGCTGATCGCCGAGACCGGCGGCCTGAACGTCATGCTGGCGGACAGCTCGGCGCTGGCCGAGCAGCTGGTGCCCGACGTCGTGCAGTCCGGCTTCAACAGCGCCGGGCAGCGCTGTTCCGCGTTGCGGGTGCTGCTCGTGCAGGAGGAGATCGCACCGCGCGTGCAGGCGCTGCTGGCCGGCGCCATGGATGAGCTGGTCGTGGGCGACCCGGCGAACCTGGGCACCGACGTCGGTCCGGTGATCGACGACGATGCGCTCGCGATGCTGGAGACGCATCGCGCGAAAATGCAGAAGACCGCGCGCTGGCAGCATCGCGCGCCAGCGCCCGCGCCCGAGGGCGCCGGCGTTGGCCGCTTCTTTGCGCCGCTCGCCGTGGAGCTGGATTCGCTCGCGGCCGTGCAGCGTGAAGTCTTCGGCCCCGTCGTGCACATCGTGCGTTACCGAGCCAGGGATCTGGACGCACTGATCGAGTCCATCAACTGCATGGGCTACGGTCTGACCCTCGGCATCCACACGCGCATCGACGGGCTCGCGCAGCGCGTCGCCCGCGCGCTGCGCGTCGGCAACGTGTACATCAACCGCAACATGATCGGCGCCGTGGTCGGCGTGCAGCCGTTCGGCGGCATGGGCCTGTCGGGAACGGGGCCCAAGGCGGGCGGTCCGCACTACCTG
>DASTHJ010000427.1:0-14751 GCA_035718265.1 Steroidobacteraceae bacterium
GGACAGCCTGGGGGGCAAACCGTTTGCCGGCGTGCCCTGGTACACCACGCACAAGGTGCTGGCCGGGCTGCGCGATGCGCACCTGCACCGCGGCAGTACCGGGGCACGCGACGCCCTGACGCACTTCGCCGCGTGGATCGACGCGGCCTGCAAGCCGGTCAGCGAAGCGGCCCTGCAGCAGATGCTCGACCGCGAGCACGGCGGCATGGCCGAGGTGCTGGCCGACACCTCCGAGCTGACGGGTGACAGGCGCTTCCTGGATCTCGGCCAGCGATTCGTCCATCGACGCATCCTCGAACCGCTGACGCGCCGGGAAGATCGCCTGGATGGGCTGCACGCGAACACCCAGATCCCGAAGATCATCGGGCTGCAGCGCATCGCCCAGCTCTCCGGAGCGCCGGACTACGAACAGGCCGCAACCTTCTTCTGGAAAACAGTGGTGGAGCACCGCAGCTTCGCGACCGGCGGCCACGGCGACAACGAGCATTTCTTCCCGGTGACCGAATTCGCCGCCCACCTGGGTTCGGCGAAGACCATGGAGACCTGCTGCACGCACAACATGCTGCGGCTCACGCGCGCGCTGTACGCGAGCGACGCAGCGTGCGGGTACTTCGATCATTTCGAACGGGCGCTGTTCAACGGCATCCTCGCCTCGCAGGACCCGGACTCCGGGATGATGACCTACTTCCAGGCCACGCGGCCCGGCTACGTCAAACTGTTCCATACGCCGTTCGATTCGTTCTGGTGCTGCACGGGCTCCGGCATGGAGAACCACGCGCGCTACGCCGAGAACATCTACGCGCAGGACGGCGACACGCTGTTCGTGAACCTCTACCTGGCCTCGACGCTCGAGTGGCAGGAACGCGCGACGCGCATCGAGCAGGCGACGCGCTTCCCGGACGAAGACGGCGCGCGCATCACGGTGAAACCCGCGCAGCCACGCCGTCTCACGCTGGCGCTGCGCCAGCCGGCCTGGTGCCGCGAGATGGTCGTGACCGTCAATGGACGCGAGCGCAAGGTGGCGCGCCGGCCGGGCGACTACTTCCGTCTCTCGCGCCGCTTCGCCCCGGGTGACGTGGTCGAGGTCCGGTTGCCGATGTCGCTGCGCCTCGAGCCGCTGCCGCACGCGCCCGACTACGCGGCGGTGATGTACGGCCCGATCGTGCTGGCAGGCCTGGTGGGCAAGCCCGTGGATCCGCAGGCGCAGATCATCGTCAACGAGCGCAAGTCGGGGCAGATGCTCAACGAGGCCGTGCCGATTCCGCGCTGGCCCCGGCCGCTGGCGGAACTGCCGGCGCACTTCACGCGCAGCGATCGCGACCGGCTCACGTTCATCGCCGCGGGATTCGAGGGCGGGCCGGTGCAGTTCATTCCCTGGTACCGCGTGGCCCACGAGCGCTACAACCTCTACTGGCGCGCCACTTAGGCAGGAGGGTGGTGCCAGGCAGGGATTCTCGGCATTCCAGCCCTCGGAAGGCCCGAGCAGACGCGGAGCCGATAATCCCTGCCTGACACCGCTCCAAACCCCGAAAACCCGTGAACTGGAGCCTCTCCTAGGGAAACCCGGTGTGACCCGCGTCACCGTGGTTTTGTCACATACCGGCCAAGATTCCCCTCGTGTGAATGGGCGTTTTCACGCCCGGAGGGAGCTTCGTGGCCATTCAAAAAGTGCTGATCGTCGATGACGCACGCCCGGATCTCATGAACCTGGAAAGGATCGTGAGCGCGGCGGGTTACACCACGATCACCGCCACCAACGGCCAGCAGGCCGTGGAGATCTCCAAGGCCCAGTTGCCCGACCTGATCCTGATGGACGTGAACATGGGCCAGATGGACGGCTTCGCCGCGACGCGCGCCATCAACGGCGAGCCCACGACCAAGGGCATCCCGGTGGTGCTGGTGACCAGCAAGAACCAGAAGGCCGACCGCGTCTGGGCGCAGATGCTGGGCGTCAAGGGTTACGTCACCAAGCCCTACACCCCTGACCAGATCCTCAACGCCATCACGGCCTGCGCCTGAAAGTCCCGGACATGGCCGCCCACACCTCTCAGCTTCCGGTCGGACTGCCGCCCCTGCCCGCGGAGCTCGCGGCGCTGGCCGGCACGCCGGTGGGTGCCGAGCCGAATCCCGACGAGATCGTCCGCCAGGCCTTCCGCATCGGCCACATGCGCCTGCTCGCGCCATTCCACGTCTCGAGCGAGCTCACGGAGATGCCCAGCGTCTATCCACTGCCGCGCATGCCGGCCAACCTGCTCGGCCTCGTGAACCTGCACGGCCGCATCGTGCCGCTGTTCGACCTGGCCGCGCTGTTCGAGACCGAGCACCTGGCGCGCGAGAAACGCATGCTGCTGGTCATCGGCCACGGCAATGACGCCGCCGGCATCGTCATCGATGGTCTGCCGCGCCGCATGGTGTTCATGCCGGACGCGCAGATCGTCACCCCCGCACTGCCCGCGGCCGCCGCCCCGGCGGTCGTCGCCACGTACCTGGCCGGCAAGGACGCCTGGTTCGAATTCGACTACGCGCAACTCCTAGAACAACTCGTGAGCTAACCATGGCCCTCCCCACTGTCTTCGGCGCCCAGTCCATCCGGCAGAAACTGCTGTTCGGTACGCTGTTCCTCGCCATCATCCCGGTGGCCGTCACCTCGCTGATGCTGGGACGCGAATCGCTGCGCCAGGGCCGGGCCGCGCTCGAAGCGCAGGCGCGCGAATCGCTGATCGCGCAGCGCGCCGCCAAGGCCGCGCAGATCACCGACTACTTCGAGACGCTGTCGAACCAGGCGCAGGTGCTGGCCGCCTCGCCCGAGGTGGTCGGCGCGATGCGCGATCTGCCGGGCGCCTTCGACAACTCGGTCATCAGCATCGCCGACCTGCCCGCCGAGCGCGCGCGCCTGGCGCGCTACTACGTCAGCGACTTCATGCAGGAATTCGAGAAGCGCAACACCGGCCGCAAGCTCGACATGGCCTCGACCGTGGCGCAGCTGCCGGATCTCGCGATGAACCTGCAGTACCAGTACATCGCGGCGAATCCGAATCCGCTCGGCGCCAAGAACACGCTGGATCGCGCCAACGACGGCTCGCGCTACAGCGAGCTGCACGGCCAGTTGCATCCGTTCCTGCGCACCGCGCTGCGCCAGTTCGGCCTGTACGACATCTACCTGGTCGACCCGCGCACCGGCAACATCGTCTACACGGCCTCCAAGCAGCTCGACTTCGCGACCTCGCTGATCAGCGGTCCGTATTCGAAGACGCGCCTCGCGGACGCGTTCCGCCAGACCTGGGCGCTGGATCGCGCCGGACAGGTGGCGCTTTCGGAATTCGGCGAGTACCTGCCCTCGTACAACGACCAGGCGGCCTTCCTCGGCACGCCCATCTTCGACAATGGCAAGAAGATCGGCGTGCTCCTCGTGCAGGTGCCCATCGACAAGATCAACGCGGTGATGACCTCGGACGGCAAGTGGAAGGAACAGGGCCTCGGCGACACCGGCGAGACCTACCTGGTGTCCGCCGCGGATGGCACGCCGCGCTCGATCGCGCGCCAGGCCGTGGAAGACCTGAACGCCTACGCCAAGAGCGTGGGCGACGCCGGCTTCGCGCGCGGCGTCGTGAACGCGATCAGCATGAAGGGCACCGGCATCGGCCTCGTGCCCATCCGCACGCAGGCCACGCAGGAGGTGTTCGAGAAGGGCCAGGCCGGCTTCGGCGTGTACCCGAACTACGCCAACGTGCCGGTGCTCGGCGCGTATGCGCCCCTGTCGGTGCTCGGCTTGCGCTGGGCCATCGTCGCGGAGATCCAGAGCGCCGAGGCGCTCGCGCCCGTGGCGCGCGTGCGCGAGAAGGTCATCACCTGGTCGGTCGGCATCTTCGTCGGCCTGATCCTGCTCGGCCTGGTCATCGCGTTCCGGCTGCTGCGCTCGGTCACGCGCCCGATCACGAAGATCCAGGACACCGTGACCGCCGTCGCCAACGGCGACTTCCATGCGCGCTCGGAACTGGGCGGCGACGACGAGTTCGGCCAGCTGAGCCGCGCCTTCGACAACCTGCTGGACGACCGCGTGGCGCGCCTCGCCGAAGCCGAGCGCGAGAACGAGGACCTCAACAACTCGGTCGTGCAGCTGCTGCAGGCCGTGGCGCAGCTGTCCAACAAGGACCTGACCGCCAAGGCGCCGGTCAGCGCCAACGTGATCGGCACCGTGTCCGACTCCATCAACCTGCTGGCGCACGAGACCGGCCGCGTGCTCTCCGAGGTGACCAGCATCGCCTCGCAGGTGAAGCTCGCCACCGAGCGCGTGAAGCGCCAGGCCGACTCGGTGAACGCCACCGCCGCCGCGGAACGCTCCGACGTGGAACGCGCCAGCGAGAACCTGGCGAACGCCAACAAGGTCATGACGCAGGTGGCCGAGCTGGCCGCCGCATCCAACCGTGCCGCAGAGCAGGCCACCTCCTCCACGGTCACGGCGCTCGGCGCGGTGAACGAAACCGTGCGCGGCATGGAAAGCATCCGCGAGTCGATCGCCGAGGCCGAAAAGCGCATCAAGCGCCTGGGCGAACGTTCGCAGGAAATCACCGGCATCGTGAACCTCATCAACACGATTGCCGAGCGCACGCACGTGCTGGCGTTGAACGCCTCGATGCAGGCCGCCGCCGCCGGCGACGCGGGCCGCGGCTTCGCGGTCGTGGCCGAAGAAGTGCAGCGCCTCGCCGAGAGCTCGCGCCAGGCGACGCAGCAGATCGCGCAGCTCGTCAACAACATCCAGATCGAGACCGCCGACACGATCAACACGGTGAACAAGACGATTTCGCAGGTGGTCGCGGGCTCGGAGCTGGCCGCCAAGTCCGGTCAGCAGATGCGCGAGACACAGCAGTCCACCGCCTCGCTGGTGGAGCTGGTGAAACGCATCACCTCCAGCGCCCAGGTACAGATGAAGATCGCCACCGAGCTGCGCAACCGCGTGCACCAGATCGGCGCCAGCACCGAGAAGACCGCGGCGGAGATCCTGCTGCAGTCCGAGGCGACCGCGGACCTGTCGAAGTCCGCCGACCGGCTGGTGGAATCCGTGCGCGTGTTCAAGCTGCCGACCACGAGCCGCGCGGCCTGACGGGCAAGGGAACGGGAGGTAGATAGGCCAGATGCGAGGACAGGATCTCCTCACCGCGCTCGCCGACGAGCTTCGGGGCATCGCCCCCGAGCTCGCACAGGCCTACGACTCGGGCTCCACGGAGCCCGCGGCGGCGGCGCACGCCTATGTAACGACCGTCAACCGCCTTTCTGAAGCCGCGGGCTACATGGGCCTCCAGGGCGTGCAGCGCATCTGCGCCTGCGTGCTCGAGAACCTCTCGCACCTGGACACCGGCGACGCCGACGAGCGCGTGCTGGTGCGTCCCTTCTTCACGGAGTGGGCGGCGCTGCTCGAAGCGCACCTGCGCGATCCCGCCGGCGGCGCACACATCGACGCGCTGCTGCAACATTTCGGCGGCGGCTGGGTTCCCCTGCCGCTCGAGGCCGAGGCCCTGTCCGCGTTGCGCGCCGAGCTCGAGGCCGCCCTGCAGGTCGGCGCCGCGCTCGACCAGAGCGAGGACGCGGCGCCCGAGACGCTGACCGCGGCGGACCTGGCGCTCGACATCGGCCAGGACGTCGACGCGGCGCTGCTCGACGCCTTCATGAACGACTCGCCGCCGCAGGCGGCGGAAGTCACGCAGTCCGTCGCGGGCTGGATCCAGGCGCCGGCGCGCCGCGAGCTGCTGCTGCAGGCCAAGCGCGCCGCCCACACGCTGAAAGGCTCGGCGAACATCCTCGGCATCCGCGGCGTCGCCAAGCTCGCGCACCGCCTCGAGGACGTGCTCGAGATCTGCGAAGCCGACCCCGCCGTCCCGTCGGCGCACCGCGGCCGCGCACTGATGTCCGCGGCCGATTGCCTGGAGCAGATGGTGGCTGCCGTGTGCGGCGAGGACCGCGCGCCCGCGCATGCGCTGGACGTCGTCACGATGCTCGACGCGGCGCGCGACAACGATTTCCAGGCCGCGGAGTCGCCCGCGCCGGCGCAGCCCGCGCCGGATCCGCTGGCCGCCGGGCCCGCACCGCTCGCACGTCCCGATGCACGCGCGATGACGCGCGTGCCCACGCAGCTGCTCGACGACATGGTGCGCATGGTCGGCGAGCTGACCATCAAGATCGGCGAGCTGGAGCAGGAACTGAAGAACGCCGCGGCCCACTCGGGCGAGCTGGTCGAGCAGGACCGCGCCATCCAGAAGCGGCTGTTCGAGCTCGAGAACTCGGTGGACATCCGCGGCGTCGCCGCGCGCCACAAGCTGCATGCGGTCGGCGCGTCGCCGGCTTCGAGCTACCAGGCGCAATTCGACTCGCTGGAAATGGACCAGTACAACGAGGTGCAGTCGCTGACGCGCGCGCTGATGGAGGAAACCACCGACGCGCGCGATCTCGGGCTGGGGCTCAAGGACCAGCTCGCCGGGCTCGCCGGCATCGTGCACCAGCAGCAGCGCCTGATGCACGAGCTGGCCCACATGGCGTCGCAGACGCGCATGGCGCCCGTGGAAACCATCGTCGGACGCCTGCAGCGCAACGTGCGCCAGACCGCCGCCGCCACCGGCAAGCTCGCGCAGCTCGTGGTCGTCGGCCAGGAGATCCTGGTCGATGCCGACGTGCTGAACCAGCTCATCGATCCGCTGCTGCACATCCTGCGCAACGCCGTCGACCACGGCCTCGAGACGCCGGACGAACGCGAACGACTCGGCAAATCGCGCGCCGGCACGATCACGCTGACGGTCACGCGCCGCGGACAGGTGGTCACCGTGCAGGTGGCGGACGACGGCCGCGGCCTCGACCTCGAGCTCGTGCGGCAGAAGGCCGTCGAGCGCGGCCTCATCGGTGCCGACGCCACTTTGTCGGAGGCGGAGATCGCGCGCCTCACGCTGCTGCCCGGATTCTCGACGCGCGATGCGGTCACCGAAATCTCCGGTCGCGGCGTGGGCCTCGACGTGGTCGCGACGCGCCTGCGCGCGCTCGCCGGCTCGATCGACATCCGCAGCCAGCGCGGCGCGGGCCTCGCGATCGAAATGCGCTTCCAGGCGTCGCTGGTGGCCACGCACGCGCTGTTCGTGCGCGACGGCGGCCAGGTGTTCGGCATCGCCAGCCATACCGTGCAACGCGCCGTGCCGGCGGTGGGCGTGTCGCTGGTGCGCGAGAACGGCGTGCTGTACGCCGACTTCGACGCGCACCGTTACCCGGCGCACGAGCTGGCGTCGCTCACCGGCCTGGCACCGCCCAACGACCCGCAGCGACGCAACCTGGTGGTCGCGGACAGCGAATCCGGTCCCATCGGCCTGCTGGTGGATGCCATTCTCGATGCGGGCGAGCTCGTCACGCGACCTGCCGGCCGGTTCCTGAAGCGCATTCCGGGCGTCGCCGGCATCGGCCTGCTGGGCAACGGCAGCGTGATCCCGTTGCTCGACGTGGCGGAACTGGTGCGCAGCCCGCGCGAACAATCGATGCGCAGCGCGGCGGGCGCGCATTCACCGTCACGCGCCGTACGCCCCGGCCGCGTGCTGGTGGTCGACGACTCGCTGTCCGTGCGTCGTGCGATCGCCGCGCTGCTCGAGGACCAGGGCTACGAAGTCACGCTGGCGCGCGACGGCCTCGAGGCCGTCAAGGCGCTCGAGATCGAGCGGCCCGACATCCTGCTGACCGACCTGGAAATGCCCAACATGAACGGCCTCGAGCTGACCGCGCACGTGCGCTCGCGGCCCGAGCTCGCCGGCCTCACCGTCGTCATGATCACCTCGCGCTCGATGGACAAGCACCGCCGCCAGGCCCTGTCCGCGGGCGTGAACGCCTATCTCAACAAACCGTTTTCCGACCATGAATTGCTGCAACACGTCGCCGAAGCCGTTACCGGGCGCGCCCAGGTGCGCGCGGCCGCCGGCTGAGGTCAAAGGGACTGCCAATGAGTAACAAGACCCGCGTCCTCAATGTCCGAGTCGTCGGCTTCTCCGCGCCCGAGCGCCAGATGCTCAACTCGATCTTCCTGCTGTCGGTCGCCCCGGCGCGCCAGATCGGCTACAAGCTCTGGAACCCGGAATCCGGCGTCGCGCCGGACATGTACCTGCTCGACGGCGACAGCGAAAGCGCGGTCGCGAGCTGGCAGGCCACTTTCGCGAGCACCTCGGATCGCACGCTGGTGGTCGGCGCGAAGAACCTCGACCTGGGCGTGGCGTCCGCCTCGCGGCCGCTGGGTCTCAAGGTGGTGGGCGCCATGGATCGCCTGGCGATCGCGCTCAACAACGCGGCACGCGACGCGGCGGGCCTCGACGTATCCGCGCCGGCCACCCGCAGCGCACCGGCCGCCGGCAGTTCCAGCCCCACCCCCAAGCAGGAGCAGACCCTGACGCGCGCCACGACGGGCATGACTTCGCAGCAGCCCGCGCTCTCGGCGAGCATGAACGCCATGTCGCCGCTCTCGCCCGCTGCGAGCAGCCTGAAATCCGCGACGCTGGCGTCGAGCACGATGTCACCGCACAGCCAGTCGATGACCGCCAGCAGCGCCGCGTCGGGCAGCATGTCGGCCACCGCGAGCACCGCGGCGTCGACAACGCACGCAGGCACACTGTCCTCGGCCATGCCCGCGTCCATGACCGCGGCCGCGCCGGCGGCCACCGTGCTGCCCAACGTCACGCTGCAGCCGAACGTCTCGCCCATGCTCGAGAAATCGTTCGACAAGTCGCTCAACGAAAAGCCGGTCACCGAGAGGACCGTGGACCGGATCCTGAGCGACCGGCCGCTGGTCGACAAGCCGGTCGACAAGCCGGCAGAGAAGACCCTGGCCGAAAAGCCGCAGGAGAAGACGTTGCCGCCCGCCGCGCTCAACCTGCAGTCGAGCGGCGTCACGCCGCTGTCGCCGTCGGCATTGTCGGCGGCGGTCGCGCCGAGCCCGCGCAGCAACCTGCGCGTGGTGCCGAATCCGAATCCGTTGCAGGCGCAGACCACGCCCCTGGCCGCGTCGCTGCCGACTTCGGCGCGCATCGCCGATGCGCCGATGCAGCCGGCCTCGCCGCCGCCGACCGCGAGGATCGCCGAGGCGCCCATGCAGCCGCCGCCGCTCGCGCCGGTAGTCACGGTGAACGTCACGCCGCCGGCGCCGGTCATGCCGACGTCCGCGGCGCCGACGCCGCGCCACGAGGAACACAACTTCCGCGTGCTCGCCGTCGACGACAGCCCGCTGATGCGCACCTTCCTGCAGAACAAGCTCGCGCCCTACGGCATCCAGCCGGAGTTCGCGGCTTCGGGCGAAGAGGCGCTGTTCAAGATCTCCAAGCAGCACTTCGACCTGATCTTCCTCGACGTGATGCTGCCCGGCATGGACGGCTACGACGTCTGCAAGATGATCAAGAAGAACAAGGACAACGCGCTGATGAAGGTCGTGATGCTGACCAGCAAGGACAAGACCTTCGACAAGATCCGCGGCACGATGGCCGGCTGCGACGGCTACCTGACCAAGCCGGTCGACGAGCTCAAGCTGCGCGCCATCATCGAGCGGCATTCGGTCTCGCAGAAGTAAGGCACGGAGAAGTCACCCACCATGACTGAACGCGTGCTCATCCTGCGTCACGCCTCCGGTGTCGTGAACCGGGCGCGGCGCCTGGCCATGGAGAAATGGCCCGAGGCGCGCCTCGAGGTCCACGATCTCGCGGCCTATGGCAAGCCACCGGCGGATTTCCGCTGGGACCGCTACGCGCACATGCTCATCGACGATGAGTACCTGCGGCGCGAAGGGCTGTTGTGGATCTCCGAGGTCCGTGGCAAGCCGAATTTCCCGAAGATCGTGCGCGTGCCCGCGGAGGTGCGCAAGCACAAGCCGCCGGCGCAGATCGAGGTGAAGGCGCCGCCGCTGCCGCCGAAGCGGGCTTCGAGCTCCTCGCCGGCCGCGGACATCAAGCCGATCCGCCAGGACAGCAAGGCCGCCACGCGGCCCGAACCGCCGGTCGAGAGCCCGAGCATGATCCAGCGGGCCGAAGCCAAGCGCCTGGCCGATGCGCAGGCCGTGCTCAAGGCCGCCGGCATCGAAGGGTTCACGCCCGTGCGCCCGCTCGGCAGCGGCGCCACCGCCAATGTGTGCCTGTGCGAGCGCGGGCCGGACAAGCAGCAGGTGGTGCTCAAGATCCTCAAGTCCGAAGGCAGCGGCGATTCGGACCTGCTGGCGCGCTTCGTCCAGGAATACTTCGCGGCCTCGAGCATCGACAGCCCCTACGTGGCCAAGGTGTTCGAGCATGGCTTCAGCGAGAGCCATGCGTACATCGTCATGGAGTACTTCCCGGCGGGCGACCTGCGCGCGCGCGTGGCGCGCGAGCGGCCCAGCACAGAGGAAAGCTTCATCATCATCGGCTCGATCCTCGCGGCGCTCACCTCGGTGCACGAGGCGGGCATCATCCATCGCGACCTCAAGCCCGCGAACGTCATGTTCCGCGACGACGGCACCATCGCGCTGGTCGATTTCGGCAGCGCGCGCCGCGACGCCGACCCGGTCGCCAGGACACTGGCCGGCGTGGTCATCGGCACGCCTTACTACCTCTCGCCCGAGCAGGCGCTGGGCGGCACGGCCGACGAGCGCTCCGACCTCTACAGCGTCGGCGTGATGCTGTACGAGCTGCTCACCGGGCAGCGCATGTACGCCGCCGGGTCACTGGTGGCGTTGTTCGAGATGCACAAGACGGCACCGATTCCGAAGCTGCCGGAGAATCTCGCGCGGCATCAGCGCTTCCTCGAGCGGCTGGTGGCGAAGAAGCCCGAAGACCGCTATCGCAGCGCGGCCGAAGCGCTCGAAGCCCTCATGGACTACGTGACCGCCGAGAGCACCAAAGCCGTCGCCGTGTGAAATGGGGACATTCCCCGTTTCCTAGCAAACGGGGACACACCTGATTGCTGCGGGCGGCGCCGACTAGTAAGTCTTGTAGGGCAGGAACTTGCCACTCATCGCGATGTTCACGCGGTCGCCCTTCGGGTCGGGCTCGCGCGTGATCGACATGCGGAAATCGATGGCGCTCATGATGCCGTCGCCGAATTCCTCGTGGATGAGCGCCTTGAGCGTGCTGCCGTAGACGTTCACCAGCTCGTAGAAGCGGTAGATCAGCGGATCGGTGGGCACGGCGGTCGGCATCGAGCCCTTGTATGGCACCTCCTGCAGCAGCGCGACGGCCTCGGCGCCGAGCCCGAGCTGCGCGCCAACGGCCTCGGCCTGCGGCTTCGTCAGTGACATCTGGCCCAACAGGGCGGCCGTGCTCCATTCCTTGCTGGTGCCCAGCGTGCGGGCCAGATCCGCCCAGCTCAGGCCCTTGCTGCGTTTGGCGGTGAGGATGGCTTCGGTGACGTCGGCGCGGTTCATGGCGGCCTCGGGGTATGGCATCGGAGCGTGCCGCCGCGGGAGGAGCAGGTTTCGTGCCACGGGGTCCGGCGCGAGCGGGCGTCGCCGCGTTCGCAGGTTTGCGTCACTGAAGCGGACTTGCACTCCCCGGGCGCACGCCCTCCCCCGGCCCGCGCCAGGACGAAGCAACCAGGTCTGTCCCCGTTTGCTAGGAAACGGGGAATGTCCCCATTACTGCGCCAATGCTTTCTTGCGCTCGGCTTCGAACTCGTCGCCGGGGTTCCAGGTCGGCATCTCGTCCGCCTGCGCCACCAGCCAGCCGGCTTCGAAGCCGACGCTGGCGTCCTCGATCATGCCCTCGAACACCCACTCGTCCGTCAGCTCGTCGCTGGGCTGGTGATACACGTGCTCGGTCCACTCCTCGTGCTTCTGCTTGCCCCAGCCGGCCGGCTTGCCGATGTAGTCGGTGCCCTGGTCGAAGTACAGCGCAGGCACGCCGATCTTGGCGAACGAGAACTGGTCGGAACGATAGTAATAGCCCTTGTCCGGGTTCTGGTCAGGCACGAGTTTGCGGCCCTGCTTCTCCACGACCGCCCGGGCGATCGCGTCGAGCGAAGACTTGCCGGCGCCGATCTGCGTGAGGTCGCGCGTGCGACCCAGGAAATCGCCGCCGTCGTAGTTGATGTTGGCGGCGATCTTCCCCGGCGCGAACGTCGGATGCAGCGAGTAGTACTTGCTGCCCAGCAGGCCCTGCTCCTCCCCGGCGACGAACAGGAACAGCACCGAGCGGCGCGGCCGCTCGGGCAGCGCGGCCATGGCACGCGCGATGGCCAGCACCTCCGCGCAACCGGCGGCATTGTCCTCGGCGCCGTTGTAGATCTTGTCGCCGCTCTCGTCCGGATCGCCGATGCCGAAGTGATCGTGGTGCGCGGAATAGATGACCAATTCGTCCTTGAGCTCCGGATCGCTGCCCGGCAGCAGTCCGGCCACGTTCGCCGTCTTCACGCGCGACACGTCGTTGCGGAATTCGATCGAGGTGCGCAGCTCGAGCGGCACGGGCCTGAAGCTGCGGCTCTTCGCCTTCTTCACGAGCTGATCCAGATCCGCGCCGCCGGCCTTCAGCAGCCGCCGCGCCGCGTCCTCGGTGGCCCAGCCCTTGAGCAGGATGCGCGCCTCGCCCTCGTCCGGCAGCTCGAACTGCGTACCGCCCCAGGACGATTGCACCACCTGCCACGGATATCCGGCCGAGGGCGTCGTGTGGATGATGATGACGCCGGCCGCGCCGTGCCGCGCGGCGCTCTCGTACTTGTAGGTCCAGCGACCGTAGTAGAGCCGCGTGTTGCCGCCGAACAATTTCGGATCCCAGTCGGGATCGTTGTTCAGCATGACCAGCACCTTGCCCTTGACGTCCATGCCCTTGAAGTCGTCCCAGCGGTACTCGGGCGCTTCGATGCCATAGCCGACGAACACGAGCTCGGCGTCCTTGATCGAGGCGGACGGTGTCTGCACCCCGCTGCCGGCGATGTAGTCGTCGGAGAGCTTCAGGGAAACCTTGCCGCCCGCGCCGGTGAAGTCCCAGGTTTCCGGCAGATGGGCCCTCACGCCGACGATGTCGAAGGGCTGTTCCCAGCCGCCATTCTCGCCACCGGGTTGCAAGCCCATGCTCTCCATCTCGGTAGATAGATAGAGCCGCGTCAGCGCGTCGCCGCGCGTGGCCGGGCCGCGGCCTTCGAACTCGTCGGAGGCCAGGATGCGGATCGGCGCGCGCAGGCTGTCGCGCGTGATGTGGGCCTGCGCGACCTTGAGCACCGAGGCAGGCACTTCGGTGGGCGTCGCGGCCAGGGCCGGGAGGCTCGTCAGCAGGATGCCGGCGAAGAGGATGGCGTAGCGGTGAGTGTGCATCGGGATGTCCTCCGGGAGAAACGGCGCGGCGTCTCAGTGTTGCGCGGGCTTTTCGGCGCCGAGCGTGTCGAGGAAGGCGAGCAGCTCCGCGGTTTTTTCCCGCATCAGCGACTCGTCGCCGCGGGATTCGACATTGAGGCGCACCAGCGGTTCCGTGTTCGAGCCGCGCAGGTTGAAACGCCAGTTGCCGAATTCGATCGACACGCCGTCGGTGTGGTCCACGTGTTCGGCGCCCTTGGCGTATTTCGCTTCGGCCGCGGCCAGCGCCTGCTTCGCATCCGGCAGCTTGCGGTTGATCTCGCCGCTCGCCGGGAACGCGCGGATGCGCGCGGCCACCAGCTCGTCGAGCGACTGGCCCGACTCGCAGACCCGCTCGAGCACCAGCAGCCACGGGATCATGCCGCTGTCGCAATACGAGAACTCGCGGAAGTAGTGATGCGCGCTCATCTCGCCGCCGTAGGTACCGTCGACTTCGCGCATCTTCTGCTTGATGAACGCATGGCCCGACTTGCTCATCACGGGCACGCCGCCGTGCCGCTGCACGACGTCGATCGTGTTCCACGTGAGCCGCGGGTCGTAGACGATGCGCGAGCCGGGCTGCTTCGCGAGGAAGCTCTCCGCCAGCAGCCCGACCAGGTAGTAGCCCTCGACGAACGCGCCCTTGGAGTCGTAGAAGAAGCAGCGATCGAAATCGCCGTCCCAGGCGATGCCGACGTCGGCGCGGGATTTGCGCAGCGCCTCGAGCGCCGGCCCGCGATTCTCCTCGAGCATCGGGTTGGGCACGCCCTGCGGGAAATGCCCGTTCGGCTCGTGGCGCACTTTCACGAATTCGAACGGCAGGTGCGGCGCCAGCCGGTCCACGGTGAGCCCCGCGCCGCCGTTGCCCGCGTCGACCACGACTTTGAGCTTGCGCAGCGCCTCGAGATTCACGTAGCTCAGCAGGTGCTCGACGTATGCACCGCTGATGTCCAGCTTCTCGACCTTGCCCTTGGCGGCCGCCGGCGCGGGTAGTTTGCCGCCGGTGATCAGTCCCGCGATGTCCTTGAGTCCGGTGGCGGCGCCGATCGGCTTGCTCTGCTCGCGTACCAGCTTGAGCCCGTTGTAGTCGGGCGGATTGTGGCTGGCGGTGATCATCAGCCCGCCGTCGAGCTCGTAATGGAACGTGGCGAAATAGATCCCTTCGGTGCCGCACAGCCCGATGTCGTACACGTCGACGCCGGAGTCGGTGAGCCCGAGCATCGCCGCCTCGGCGAACTCGCGGCTGGTCAGGCGGATGTCGTGGCCGACGCAGATCCTCTTCGGCTTCAGGAATTCCGCGTAGGCCCTGGCGATCTGGTAGATCAGGTCGGCATTGATTTCATCGGGGATTCGACCACGGACGTCGTATGCCTTGAATGCGGCGAGATTGATCACTCAGGCCTTTCCTTTTCTGGCGGGATTCGGTGCGGCGGGCGCCAGGTGTTCGGCGCGGCCCG
>DASTHJ010000428.1:0-9007 GCA_035718265.1 Steroidobacteraceae bacterium
AGCGCGCGCAGGTCGTCGCGATTGCGCTGCCAGGTGATCTCGTCGTACGAGCCGCGATCGATGTAGTCGAACAGGGCGCGCGGCAGCCGGCGGCGCGCCAGGGTGCGCAGGTCCTCGATGCTGTTGACGACGGTCATGGGGACCCTACGCCTGCGCGACGAGCTGGCGCTGGCGTCCCAGCTTTTCGATGCCGAGCTCCATGACGTCACCGGCGTTCAGGAAGACCGGGTCCGGCTTGATGCCCATGCCGACGCCCGGCGGCGTGCCGGTGGTGATCACGTCGCCCGGATGCAGGCTCATGAACTGGCTCAGATAGCTCACGAGGAACGCAGGCTTGAAGATCATCGTCTTCGTGGAACCGTTCTGCCGTCGCGTGCCGTTCACGTCGAGCCACATGGCGAGGTTCGTGGCATCGCCGACTTCCTCGGGCGTCACCAGCCAGGGGCCGATGGGTCCGAAAGTATCGCAGCCCTTGCCCTTGTCCCACTGGCCGCCGCGCTCGAGCTGGAACTGCCGCTCGGAGACGTCGTTGACCACGCAATAGCCGGCGATGTGCCCGGGTGCATCTGCTTCGCTGACGTAGCGTGCGACGCTGCCGATGACCACGCCGAGCTCTACTTCCCAGTCGAGCTTGGTCGAACCGCGCGGCTTCAGCACGGTGTCGTTCGGGCCGACGATGCAGCTCGTGGCCTTCATGAACATGATCGGCTCGGCCGGAATCTTCGCGCCCGTCTCCGCTGCGTGATCCGCGTAGTTGAGACCGATGGCGACGAACTTGCCGACGCCGCCGACGCAGGCGCCGAGACGCACGCCGGCCGGCGCCTTCGGTAGCTTGGCGGCATCGAGCGCCGCGAGCTGCTGCAGCGACTCGGGCGCGAGCGCCGCGCCCGCGACGTCGGCGATGACACCGGACAGATCGGCGATCGAGCCGTCCGCCATTACCAGGCCAGGCCGTTCCGCTCCCGGCGGACCAAAACGCACGAGTTTCAAGTGGTGTCTCCTGGTCCTAGGCCGCGGGCAGGCACGCCGGGCCGATGGGTTCGAATTGCTTGTAAGTCAGGATGAATTCCTGGTGGCCGAGCGCCTCGGACTTGGAAGGCTGGCCGCCCGCCACGGCCTGCACGAGCGCGAAGATCTCGCGACCGACCTCGTCGAGCTCGGCGCCCTGCAAAATCCGGCCGGCGTTGACGTCCATGTCGTCGGCCATGCGCTCATAGGTGTCCGGATTCGCGCAGACCTTGATGACCGGCGAGATCGCGGAGCCCACGACCGAGCCGCGCCCCGTGGTGAACAGGATCAGGTGCGAGCCGCAGGCGATCAGCTCGACGATCTCCGCATTGTCGGAGATGTTCGGGAAGCCGAAGCGCGGCTCGCCGTCGGGAACCACGTCGAGCAGATACAGTCCGCCGCGCGGCGGCACGTCACCCGGCTTGATCAGTCCGCTGATCGGCGAGGAGCCGGACTTGGAGTAGGCGCCCATGGACTTCTCTTCGAGCGTCGTCAGGCCGCCTTCGGCATTACCTGGCGCGAAGCTGCCGTAGCCCATGATGCGATAGTAGTTCGCCGCCTTGTCGACGCAGGCCTCGATCTCGCGGCCGAGCTCCGGCGTGATGGCGCGCGAGGCCATGATGCGCTCGCAGCCGATCAGTTCGCCGGTTTCCTCGAAGATGCAGGCCGCGCCTTTCTCGATGAGCCAGTCGAAGCAGCGGCCGACGGCCGGGTTGGCGGTGATGCCGCTCGTGCCGTCGGATCCGCCGCACACCGTGCCGACCACCAGCTCGTCGAGCGCCATGGGGACGGGTTGCTGCTGCGCCAGCTCGGCGCGCATCTGCTTCACGATCTCGAGACCGGCATTCAACGTGCGCGTGGTGCCGCCGGACTGCTGGATGACCAGCAGCTTCACGGGACGGCCGCTGGCGGCGATGTGCCTGCGCAGCTGCTCGCGGTTGAATCCTTCGCACCCGAGCGACACCAGCAGCACCGCGCCCACGTTCGGATGCGTGCACAGCCGCTGCATCATCTCCAGCGAATACTTGTTCGGGTAGCAACCCGGAAAGCCGATCAGGTGCACGTCGTCGGCGGCGGATTTCTGCACGATCAGCCGCGAGACGTGATGCGCGCACTCCACCAGGTACGCGACCGCCACGACGTTGCGGATGCCCTTGCGTCCGTCGCTTCGCGGGTAGCCTCTGATGGAACCGCCGCTCATCGATGTCCGTCCGTTGCTTCGCGCGTGGTGGAGGGAATGTAGTCGCTGCGCAGGTTGTGCAGATGGATGTGCTCGCCGCGCGCCGCGGCCGACTTCATCGAGCCGATCGGCGCTCCATATTTCAGGACGCGGGTGTCGGCCGCAAGGTCGCGGCGCGCCAGCTTGTGCCCGAGTTGCACGGCCGCCGGGATCACGAAGCTCTCGCCGTCCATTTCGACGCGTTCGCCGGCCGCGATGTCGCGCCGTGCCACCAGGATGTTGTCGTCCGGATGCAGCAGCAGCAGCGGTGCCAGCTTGCCCTGCGCGGGATCGTTGTCAGTCACCAGGCCCCCGGATGGATTGCAGCTACTGCGGCTGCGCGGGCTCGGGATCCCCGGACGAAGCCTCGTCCGGCGGCGGTCCGGCATCGGAGGGCGACGCTGCCTCGCCGGATGGCGGAGCGTCGGCCGGCGCCTCGGCGTCGGGCGCCGGCTCTTCTTCCATGCCTTCATCGAGCATGCCTTGCTCCAGTTCCAGCGCCGGATCCTCGACGTTGCCGTCCTTGACCTGGAATTCCCGCCGTTGCAGCCAGGCATTGCGGATGAAGGCGTACCGGTCGTAACTCTTGTCGATCTGCGCATCGAGATCGAGCAGTCCGGCGCGCATGTCGACGAGGCCCACGGCGCGGATCCAGATGCGCGTGCTGTCGTCCTCGAGATAGCTCACCGGGTAGGTGAACTGGTCGGCCAGCCGGCCCACGGAATCGCGGAACGTCGACGGACCCAGGAACGGCAGCACGAGATAGGGACCCGATTTCACGCCCCACTTGCCGAAGGTCTGGCCGAAATCCTCGTCGTTCTGTTCGAGCCCCGCGGCGCTCGCCGGATCGAGCAATCCACCCAGGCCCACCGTGCTGTTCAGCAGGAAGCGCGCCGAGTCGTGTCCGGCCTGGCGCATCTTTCCCTGCAGCACGTCGTTGACCGCGGTGCCGAGCGTGTCGAGGTTGCTGAACACGTTGCTGATGCCGGTGCGCACCAGGCGCGGCGTCACCTTCACGTAGGCCTTCGCCACGGGCTTGGCCACCGCCTTGTCGAGCGCGTCGTTGAACGCGAAGACGCTGCGGTTGAATCGTTCGAGGGGGTCGCGGGGGTCCGGTTTGCCCGAGGGCAGCGTTGCGCAGCCCGCGAGCATCAGGGCCGCCAGCGCCAGGAAGGCCTTTTGCATGCCGCGGATTCTACGCATTTGTTCCGCGGGTCGCCGCCCCGGAGCAGCCGTTTGGCCTGTCAACTCCCCGCACGGGGGAGGCTGGCGCGGGGGCGGGACTCCGAGGGGGTCTGCTGCTTGCGTCGCCTTTCTTCCTCTTCGGCCATCTTGCGCCGCTTGCGATCGCTGAACATGGCCTCGCGCACCTCGTCGAGGCGTGCCTGGAACCGGCTGCGCTGGACCGAGGTGATGTCGGGCACCGCCAACGCCATCTCGAGCTGCGAGACCGACAGCGGCAGGTTACCGGTGGCGATGTGGTACTCGCTCATGTAGTAAGCCGCGTCGGCGGTATCGCCGGCGCTGCTCGCCGCCAGCGCCGTGAAGCGGATCTGCTCGGGCGTCGGCGCGACGTTGTTGAAGAGATCGAGCAGCACGGCATGCGCGGTTTTCGCCTGGTTGGCTTTCAGCAGCGCCTCGGCATAGCGCATGGTGAGCGGAATGTTGCGCGGCGAGAGCGCCAGCGCGCTGCGGAACGTGGCCAACGCCTGCTCGGTGGCGCCGGAGGCCATCAGTGCCTGGCCGAGCGAGGACTGCAGCATGGGTACCTGCGGGTACTCGCGTGCCAGCGTCGTGAGCGTATCGAGCGAGGCGCGCGCGTGGCCGCCCTGGTAGCTGGCGATCGCCTCGCCGTATTCCTCGCCGACCGTCGGATCCTGGTGCGCGCGCCGCTCCGCGTAGTAGCGCTGCACGTTGGCTTCGGGCGGCGCGGCGAGCACGCGCAGGCGCTCGCGCGTCAGCGAGTAGCTGACACTCTCCGGCGTCGGATGCACGTCCTTGAACTGCGCGGCCCGCGAGCGGGACTCGGCAATGCGATTTGTGGTGACCGGATGGGTCTGGAGGATCTCCGGCAGCGCATTGCGGTTCGCGCCCTGCAGGCTGGTGCGCCGGCCCATGGTCTCGAAGAAATCAGGCATCGCATACGGATCGAAGCCCGCGGCCGCGAGGAATCCCATGCCGACCCGGTCCGCCTCGTTCTCGTTGGCGCGCGTGAAGTTGATCTGCTGCTGCATGGCCGCGCCCTGCGCCATGGCGACGCCACCGAGCGCGGCGTCGCTGGAGCCGGACGCGGCGCCCACCAGGATGGCCGCGAGGATGGCCGCCATGGTCGCGATGCTCTGCCGACCCTGCGAGCGCACGCGACGCGCGATGTGTCGCTGCGTGACATGCGCGATTTCGTGCGCCAGCACGCCGGCCAGCTGCGATTCGTTGCGCGTGGCGAGCACCAGGCCGTAGTTCACGCCGATGAAGCCGCCGGGCAGCGCGAACGCGTTGATGGTGTCATCCTTCACGAAGAAGAACTTGAAACGCTGGCCGGAGTCTCCCGTGGCCTGCGCGACCAGCCGCGAACCGAGCGCGTTCAGGTACTCGGTGGCTTCGGGGTCCTCGATGATCTGACCCTCGTCGCGCAGCTGCCGCATGACCTGCAGGCCGATGCGGTACTCGTCGTCCAAGGTCAGCGTGGAAGAGGCCGGGCTGCCGATGTCGGGAAGGTCGTTGCCCTGCGCGACGGCCAGCCGTGGCAGCGCCACCAGCACCGCCAGCAGGGTCACGAACAGCTTCCTGAGGTTCATGGTTGTCGGGGATTCTTCCACCGCAGCTTGGACCCGGGCGAGGGGGTCGAGTTTCGGGCGGCGGCCATTCAGAGCGTATCCGAAGCGAAATCGGCCAGCCGCGAGCGCTCGCCGCGCACCAGCGTGATGTGGCCGGCGTGCTCCCAGCCCCGGAAACGGTTCACCACGTAGGTCAGGCCCGAGGTGGTTTCGGTGAGATACGGGGTGTCGATCTGCGCGATGTTGCCGAGGCACACGAGCTTGGTGCCGGGCCCCGCGCGCGTGACCAGCGCCTTCATCTGCTTCGGCGTCAGGTTCTGCGCCTCGTCGAGGATCACGTAGCGGTTCAGGAAGGTGCGCCCGCGCATGAAGTTCAGCGAGCGGATCTTGATCCGGTTGCGCAGCAGGTCGTTGGTGGCGCTACGACCCCAGCTGCCGCCCTCCGAGCTCTGCGTAAGCACCTCGAGGTTGTCCATGAGGGCGCCCATCCACGGCTCCATTTTTTCCTCTTCGGTGCCGGGCAGGAAGCCGATGTCCTCGCCGAGCGGGATGGTCACGCGCGTCATGATGATCTCGGCGAAGCGGTTGGACTCGAGCGTCTGCATGAGCCCCGCGGCCAGCGTCAGCAAGGTCTTGCCGGTGCCCGCGGGTCCCAGGATGGTGACGAAGTCGATCTCCGGGTCGAGCAGCAGGTTCAGCGCGAAGTTCTGCTCGCGGTTGCGCGCCATCACGCCCCAGACGCTGTGGCGCTCGGAGCGATAGTCGCGCGCCAGCTCGAGCGTGGCCTTGCCCGCCTCGATGCGGCGCACCACCGCCTCGATGCCCTGTGGCCCTTCCTCGTGCACGAACTCGTTGACGTGCAGGTCGCCGACCACCGGCCCGGAGATCTCGTAGTAGGTGCGGTCGGCCTCCTTCCAGGAGCGCATGTCCTTGCCGTGCGCTTCCCAGAAGTTCGCCGGCAGCGCCGCGAGCCCGGTGTACAGCACGTCGGCGTCTTCGATGGTCTTGTCGCTGTAGTAGTCCTCGGCGTGCACGCCGACCACGGCCGCCTTGATGCGCAGGTTGATGTCCTTGGACACCAGCGTCACGCGCGCCTCGTGGTGCAGCGCCTGCAGGGCCAGCGTCATCGCCAGGATGGCGTTGTCGTTGCCGTGCCCGGGTAGATAGTCCGGCAGCGCGGAGGACAGCTGGCGCGTCTGGAAGAACAGGCGGCCGGGCTGCGCGGCGTTGCGGTCCGCGGACGGCTTGCCGCCATTGGCGCCGAACAGCGTGTCGAGCGGCAGGCCGCCGTCGATCTGCTCCTTGGTGACGTCGCGCATCAGGTCGTCGAGGAAGCGGCTGACCTGGCGGACGTTGCGCGAGGCCTCCGACATGCCCTTCTTGTTGGCGTCGAGCTCCTCGAGCACGACCATGGGTAGATAGACGTCGTGTTCCTGGAAGCGGAAGATCGCCGTCGGGTCGTGCATCAGCACGTTGGTGTCGAGCACGAACAGCCGTCGTTGCGCGACCGGTTTGCCCGGCTTGCCGCTGCTTGCGCGCCTGGTGGCGGTCACAGCGCCTTCGCCGCCTCGAGCACTTCGGCCGCGTGGCCCTTGACGCGCACCTTGCGCCACTCGCGCGCCAGCCTGCCGGCGGCGTCGAACAGGAACGTGCTGCGCTCGATGCCCATGAATTTCCTGCCGTACAGCGATTTCTCGCGGATCACGTCGAACAGGCGACACACCTTCTCGTCCTCGTCCGACAGCAGCTCGAACGGGAAGCGCTGCTTCGCGCGGAACCGCGCGTGGCGCTCGCAGCTGTCCTTCGAGAGGCCGAGCACGATGGTCTTCGCGCGCCTGAACTGCGCGTGCAGGTCACGGAAGTCGCCGCCCTCGAGCGTGCAGCCCGGGGTCATGTCCTTCGGATAGAAGTAGAGCACGAGTTTCTGCCCGGCGGCATCGGCGCTTTTCCAGACGCTGCCGTCCGATCGCGGCAGCGAGAAGGCGGGCAGCTTCTTTCCGGGCGTGACGGCCATCAGGACTTGACGGGCTCCAGGATGGCGTCGAGGTTTTGCGCGTCGCAATAGTCCATGAATTCCTCGCGCAGGTGCGCGAGCTGCAGCCGCTTGGGAACGTTGATGATCATCTGCACGGCGAACATCTGCGCGCCGGTGTGCGCCGCCGGATAGGTGCGCGTCGAGACCTCGGCGATGTCGATGCCGCGGCTGGCACAGAACCCCGAGAGGCCGGCGACGATACCGGACTGGTCCAGGCACACCACGTCGATGGAATATGGCAACAGCTCGGTGCGCGCCGGCCGCGGTTCGGTGCGCTTCATGTGCAGCGTGAGCCCGGTCGATTCGCCCAGGCGCTGCAGCTCGCTTTCCAGCTTGGCCAGCGAATGCCAGTTGCCGCTGACCAGCACCAGCATGGCGAATTCATTGCCCAGGCTGGCCATGCGGCTCTCGCTGATCGATCCACCACAGTCCGAGATGACGCGGGTCAGGTCATGGACCATCCCGGTGCGGTCGCTGCCAATGGCAGATACGGCGAGGTGCTGCTTCATCTGTGCGCGAGTGTACCGCAGCCCCCTCGCTCGAGGACCAGCCGTCTTGCGGTCGGGCTTCGCGCGCCCGTACCATGCGCGACCCAATTTTTTTACTCGGAAGCTCATGTTCGCCGGCAGTCTGGTGGCGGTCGTGACCCCGATGCGGCCCGACGGCGGCATCGACTACGACGCCTGGTCACGCGTTCTCGAATTCCACCTCGCCAATGGCACGGCGGGGGTCGTCGTGGCCGGCTCGACCGGCGAGTCGGTGACGGTGCGCGACGACGAGCTCGGCGAGCTGCTCAAGCGGGCACGACAGCTGGTCGGTACGCGCATGGCGGTCATCGCCAACACCGGCACCAGCGATACCGCGGCCGGTTGCGAACGGGCACGGAGGTTCTCCGCATCCGAGTACGGCGTGGACGCGCTGCTGGTCGCATCACCGTCCTACGTCCGGCCGACGCAGGAAGGATTGTTCCGACATTTCTCGGCCATCGCGCAGAGCTCGCGCGTTCCCGTCCTGCTGTACAACGTGCCGAGCCGCACGGCCGTCGACATCCTGCCGGCGACCGTCGCGCGCCTGTCGCGGGTCGCGAAGATCGTCGGCATCAAGGAAGCGGTCGGCGAGGCCTCGCGGGTGCGCGAGCTGATCAGCGGCTGCGTGCCCGAGTTCCGGGTGCTGAGCGGCGACGACCTCACGGCGCGCGAGATCATCGGCGCGGGCGCCTGCGGCGTGATCTCGGTCACGGCCAACGTGGCGCCACGCGCCATGGCGGACATGGTGGCCGCCGCGATGCGTGGCGACCGCGCCGGCGCCACGCAGATCGATCAGCGGCTGGTCGCGCTGCACCGGAACCTGTTCGTCGAATCCAACCCCATCCCGGTCAAGTGGGCGATGGCGCAGATGGGGCTGATCGGCGGCGCGCTGCGTCTGCCGCTCACGCCGCTGTCGCCGCAGTTCCACGGGCTGGTGTCCGAATCGCTGTTCGCGGCCGGGATCACCGTCCACGAGTCGGCGGTGAACTCCTGAAACGACCGAAGGTCGCAGCCCCTATGCGAATTGCCACCGTGATCCTCGTCAGCGCCCTTGCCGTGGCGGCCTCCGGCTGCAAGAGCAAGCTGACCAGTTGCAACCAGACCGACAAGGATTACGCCGGCGCCCAGGAAATGCCGCCGCTCGAGGCCCCTCCGGGACTCGACCCGCCGAATACCCGCAACGCGCTCAAGATTCCGCCGCTCAATACTCCGGAGCGGGTCCGTGGCAAGGACGAGCCCTGCCTCGACATCCCGCCGCCCTACAAGACTCCCAAGGCCGAGACCCCGCCGGCGGCGCCCGCGACCCCAAATAACTGACGACAAGTTGTTATCATGCGCAGCCCCGTGAACCCGGGGTGCATGGCAGGCAACGGGTCCGGACAGGTGGCCGAGCGGTCGAAGGCGCTTGATTGGAAGTCAAGTAACATCGCAAGGTGTTCGTGGG
>DASTHJ010000429.1:0-2903 GCA_035718265.1 Steroidobacteraceae bacterium
ATCGTCGCGGCCTCTTTCTTCCGGCCGGATACCGCCCAGGGCGGCTCGTTCTACCCGGTCCGGCCGGACGATCCGCGCGCCGTGGATTTCACCCGTGAGGCGTTCGGCGCGCATGCCGACGGTGTCGGCGATGATTCGGACGCGCTGCAAAGGGCCATCGACCACGTGCAGGAGACCACCGGGGCCGGCGTCTTGCTGATTCCCGAGGGCCGGTATCGTCTCGGCAAGACGGTGCACGTCTGGCAGGGCATTCGCCTGCTCGGCTATGGCGCCACGCGGCCGGTGTTCGTGCTCGGCAAGGACACGCCGGGGTTCCAGGAAGGCACGGGCCGCTACATGGTGCACTTCGCCGACAACCGGCCCGATCCCGGCGAGCCGATCGTCGATGCCACCGAGTTCACGTTCTACAGCGGCATGAGCAACATCGACTTCGAATTGCAGGACGGCAATCCCGCGGCGATTGCCATTCGCTTCCATGTCGCGCAGCACAGCGAGCTCACCCACATGAACTTTCGCGTCGGGACGGCGCGCGCGGCGGTGGAGGACATCGGCAACCAGGCCAGCGACATCCACGTCCACGGCGGCGAATACGGCATCATCACGAAGCGCACCGCTCCCGTGTGGCAATTCCTGCTCATGGATTCGAGCTTCGAGGGCCAGCGAGCGGCCGCCATCAAGACGCAGGAAGCCGGCTTCACGCTGATCCGCGTCAACTTCTCGAACATGCCGGTGGCGCTGCAGATCGCGCCCGGAGAGGTGGAGCAGCTCTACGGCCGGGATCTGCGCATGCAGAACATCCGCGATGCTGCGTTCGTCGCGGGCAATGCGCGCAACCCGCACGCCGCGGTGACGCTGGTCAACATTGCGTGCACCGATGTGCCGCGATTCTTCGCGGGCGAACAGACGATCAAGGCACCGGGCCGACACTACATGATGGAGCGTTTTTCGCAGGGGCTGATGATCGGCACGGATGGGCGCGAGCGAGGCGTCGAGCTGCACCACCAGGAACGCGCGCTCGCCCAACCCGCGCCGGAAGTGCCCACGGATATCCCGCCGACGCCCGCCATGGACCAGTGGGTCAATGTGCATGCGCTGGGTGTCAAAGGTGACGGCAAGACGGACGACACCGATGCGCTGCTGGCCGCCATCGAAAAGCACGCAGTGCTGTTCTTCCCCAGCGGCACCTATCGCGTGAGCCGCCCGCTCGTGCTCAAGCCCGATACGGCGCTGATCGGGCTCAACCCGGCCACCACGCAGATTTCACTGATCGACAGCTCCCCCGACTTCGGTGGCGACGGCGCCCCTGTGGGGGTCATCGTTGCGCCCAAAGGCGGTCGAAACATCGTGCGCGCGCTCGGCATCACGACGGGCACCTTCAATCCGCGCGCCGCCGGCGTGATCTGGATGGCCGGAAAAGACTCGTTGCTGGACGATGTTTCCTTTCCAGGCCAGCGGTTTTTCGGCTCGGGTTTCCGTGGGTATGGGCGGCCACGTCGGCCGCCTTCAGCCCCGCCGATCGCCCGGCCGAGATTCGAGTTTTCGCCGGCCGCCGCGGATCTGCTGATCACCAACGGCGGCGGCGGCATCTTCCGCAACAACTGGCCGCACGGCACGAACTCGGGCATCGGGCTTCGCGTGGAGGACACCGACACGCCCGGGAAGATCTACCAGATGTCGGTCGAGCATCACTTTCGCGTGGAGTCGGAGTTCCACAAGGTGCGCAACTGGGAGATGTACGCGTTCCAGACCGAAGAGGAGAACCCGGCCGGCGCCAATGCCTATGCGATCGATGTCGAGGATTCCTCGAACCTGCTGTTCGCGAACACGTACATGTATCGCGTGTCGCGCAACGTGCTGCCGAAGACCTATGCGATCCGGACGCGTCGCTCCGATGACATCGCGTTCGACAACGTGAAGGTGTTCAGCCAGACGCGGCTGGCTTTCGACAACGCGGCCTACGACGAAGACAACGGCGCCTTCGTGCGCTCCCATTTCTGCACGCGCTTCGTGGTGAATGCGGGCGCGAAGCCGCGCGGCCCGAACTCCCCGCCCGAATCGTTGTTCGGGACCGCGAAACTGCAGTCGCTGGCGAGCGGCTTCAGCAATGCCTCGGGCCTGACCGTCGACGACGCCGGCACCGCGTTCTTCACCGATGCGGCAAAAGGAAGGATCTATCGGTGGAACGGCGAAACGCGAACTGCCGAAGTGCTCGCGGAGATTCCGGCGCAACCGCAGGCGCTGGGCTTCGTTGCACCCACCACGTTGCTTGCGATCGCAAATGAACGCTCCGTCTATCGGCTGAGCTCGACCACTCCCGGCTTTGCCGAACTCGTCCCGGAAACGCCCGAGCCACTGCCGCAGACCACGCTGCTCTTGCCGGTTGGTCTCCACAACCAGTTCTCCGTGATGCAGGACCTGATGGAGCATCGCGGGTACGTGTACCGGCCGAGAAGCAATACGGCGATCGTGCGCGTGGTGCCGGACGAGCATCGCGGCTACTACTATGCGCCGGGCACGCGTACCGCGATCCTGGCCGGCGGCACCTGGCGGCCCTTGCTGCAGAGCTCGCAACTGGCGGCCTTCACACCGGGCACGTCTCACTACCTGACCAGCGAGGACGATGGCCGGACTTATCGCGTGACCCTGGAGCCGGATGGCAAGCTCACCCGCACCGTCTTCGCCGAGCGCGGCGGCACCTCGGTCGTCGAGGATGCTGCCGGCAACGTGTACATCGCCGAGGGCCAGGTCTGGATCTACGATCGCGATGGCAAGCCGCTCGGGGTTCTGGAGATTCCCGAGCGGCCCGGCAGCCTGGCGTTCGGCGGCGAGGACCGGCGCACGCTGTATGTCGCGGCGCGTACTTCGCTCTATTCGATTCGCACGAAGGCTGCGGGACGCTGAGC
>DASTHJ010000430.1:0-2698 GCA_035718265.1 Steroidobacteraceae bacterium
GGCTACGCGGTGATGCGGCCGATCGCCGAGTCACTGCTGCGTTGAATCACGGCTGGAGGACAGGATCATGGCGACGGGTTGGGCCAGGGAAGGCGCGGTGCAGGAACAGATCGATGCGACGGTGAAGGACGCGATCCAGCGTGCCAAGAGCTCGTTGCCGAGCGGGGTCTCGCTCGAGTCCTGCGCGGAGTGTGGCGCGAGGATCCCGGAGGCGCGGCGCGAGGCGATCCCGGGCGTGCGCCTGTGCCTGGTGTGCCAGGAAGCCGAGGACAAGAAAAGCGCGCACAACCCGGGGTACAACCGGCGCGGCAGCAAGGACAGCCAGCTGCGCTAGTCGGTCAGCTCGTCGAGGGAAAAAAGGGGACGAACCGTACAGGTCCGTCCCCGTTTGCTAGGAAACGGGGAATGTCCCCATTAATTGCACGATAGCGTCTTGTCGGCGACGGTGCCGAGCTTGACCTGCGAGAAGGCGAGGTCGAGCTTGCCTTCGGTCTCGAGCGTGAGGGCCTCGTTGACCTTGCTGACGTCGGCACCGTTCTTCGCGAAGCATTTGAGCGGCACGCCAACGGTCTGCCATTGGCGGGCGGGCACGTCGTCGAGCGTGTCGGCGAAGTTCACCGCGCCCGCGCAGCCGGCGCCGCAGGCCACGCCGATCTTCAGGTCCTTCGGTACGTCGCCCTGGCGGCGCAGCCGCACCAGCAGCATCACGTCGCCATTGGCCTCGCGCGACAGGTCGACCGCGCCTTCGCTGGTGATCTGCACCGTGCCCTTGCCGTCGCCGGCGAACACGAAGCGGCGCGCGCCTTCCTGCACCTGGTCGTCAATGGCCGTCACCTTGACGCGGCCGCCGACGGATTCGGCCGGCACGGTGGTGATGCGCGTCGAGTCGGCGCCGTTCGAGACGCGCAGCGACCACGGCGCCACCGGCGTGCCCTTGTCGAAGAACGAGCCGGTGGACATGAACTCGGCGGGAATCCCCGGGTCCTCGGGCAGTGCCGCCAGCTCCTGCGGCGCCGCGTAGCTCAGCCCGAAGCCGAACGCGAACAGCGGGTCGTACTTGTCCTGGCCGGCATTCAGCGGCGCGCCCGTGGCATCACGCGGCCACGAATACGACAGCTTGCCGGTGAAGTCGTAATTCACCGAGCCGTCCGGCTTGCGGAACAACACGTCGGCAATGCCGCCGCCTTCGGTGCCCGGCAGCCACGCCGCGACATACGCGTTGGCGAGATTCAGCTCGCGGTTCTGCCACAGCGGCCGCCCGGAGAACAGCACGGCCACGACGGGGATTTTCTCGTCCTGCAGCTTTTTCATGATCTCGAGATGCTGCGTCATCGAGCCCGGCAGCGTGAGCACCTTGAGGTCGCCCTGGAACTCCGCGTAGGGGTTCTCGCCGAACACGACGATGGCGACATCCGGCTTCCTCTTGTACGAACCGTCGGTCGACAGCTCTGCGCTGCCGCCGCCGGCGCGCACCGCGGCCCGGACACCGCTCCACACCGAGGTGGCCCCCGGGAAATCCGCGTTCGTGAGGCCGGTGCCCTGCCAGGTGATGGTCCAGCCGCCGGACTGTTTGCTGATGTTGTCGGCGCCGTCGCCGGTGACCAGCACGTGCGAGTTGGGCTTGAGCGGCAGCAGCCCGCCGTTGTTCTTGAGCAGCACCAGCGATTCGCGCACCGCGCGGCGCGCGATGGCGCGCTGTTCGGGCGAGGCCAGCATCTTGAAGTCACCGGCCAGCGGCCGCTTGCTCGGCGGGCCGGCGTCGAAGATGCCGGCGCGGAATTTCACGCGCAGGATGCGCGTGACCGCATCGTCGAGGCGCTCCATGGGGATGGTGCCGTCCTTGACCTGCGCGAGCGTGTTCTCGTAGAGCCCGCGCCAGGAGTCCGGCGCCATGTACATGTCGAGGCCGGCATTGAGCGCCTGTGGGCAGTTGTCGTTGGTGCAGCCGGGCACCTGGCCGTGCGCGTTCCAGTCGCCGACCGTGAAGCCCTCGAAGTTCATGCGCTTCTTGAGCACGTCGGTGATCAGGCCCTTGTTGCCGGTGTGCTTGACGCCGTTCCAGCTCGAGAACGAGATCATGATGGTCTGCACGCCGGCTTCGATGGCCGGCACGTAGCCGGCGTTGTGGATGTCGACCAGCGCCTGCTCGGGAATCTGCGCGTCGCCCTGGTCGCGGCCATCCTTGGTGCCGCCGTCGGCCAGGAAGTGCTTGGTCGAGGAGATCACGTGGCGGCCCTTGAGGAAGTCGGGCGAGCCGGGATCGCCTTGCAGACCCTTGACGAACTCACCGGCGAACGAGGCCACGAGTTTCGGATCCTCCGAATAACCCTCGTAGGCGCGCCCCCAGCGATCGTCCTGCGGCACCGTGACGGTGGGCGCGAAGGTCCACTCGATGCCGGTCGTGCGCACCTGTTCGGCGGTGACGCGCGCGATCTCGCCCAGCAACGCGGGATCGTGCGTGGCACCCAGGCCGACGTTGTGCGGGAACAGCACGGCGCCGACGATGTTGCTGTGGCCATGCATGGCATCGATGCCCCAGATCATCGGGATGCCGACGCCGCCGTTGCTGGTGTCGATGGAGGCGGCATAGAACTCGTCGGCGAGCTTCAGCCAGTCCTTGGCCGGCGCGCGCTCGTTGCCGCCGGGCGCGGAACCGCCACCCGCCAGGATCGAGCCCAGGTGGTATTTCTTCATGTCC
>DASTHJ010000431.1:0-2358 GCA_035718265.1 Steroidobacteraceae bacterium
CGAGATCGAGCTCGACACCGAAACCGGCATGCACCGCATCGTCGACCTGGTGTCGGTGGCCGACTGCGGCACGGTGATTCACCCGAAAGGACTGGAGACGCAGATCAAGGGCGGCGCGGTGCAGGGCATCGGCATGGCCACCCTCGAGCGGCTGGTGTTCGATCCGCAGAACGGCTTGCCTGCGAACGTCGGCCTGCACCAGCAGAAGCCGGCGAGCTACCTGGACGTGCCCGCGGAAATGCACACCGACGCGGTCGACAAGGCGGACCCGTCGAACCCGGTCGGCGCGAAGGGCATCGGCGAGCCGCTGATGGGCGCGTCGGCCTCGGCGCTGTTGTGCGCGATTTCCGATGCCATGGGCGGGCACGTGTTCAACCGCACGCCCGTGCTTCCCGACATGATCCTGAACCAGCTGGCCGGGCGCCCGCAGCCGCGCAAGCCGCTCAGCATCAACACGCAGTGAGGGTGCGAAACGATGTCCCGTGACATGATGCCGTCGTTCGAGCTCTACCAGCCGGATTCGCTCGAAGGCGCGGTGAAACTGGCGAAGGACCTGGACGCGGACGGCTGGCTGCTGGCCGGCGGACAGGACAGCTACGACTGGTTCAAGGATCGCGCCAAGAAGCCGGGCGCGTTGATCGACCTCAATGGCATCGCGGCGCTGAAGGGCGTGCGCAAAACCGACGAGGGCCTCGAGATCGGCGCGCTCACGAGCCTGCACGAGATCGCGACGCATGCCGACGTGCTCGAGGGCTACGCGCTGCTGGCGCGCGCCGCGGCGCGCGTCGCGAGCCCGCAGATCCGCAATGCCGGCACGCTGGGCGGCAATCTCTGCCAGGACGCGCGCTGCTGGTATTACCGTTCCGGCGTCGACTGTTATCGCGCCGGCGGCAACACCTGCTACGCGGACACGCCGCAGGGCCAGAACCGCGAGCATTGCCTGTTCGGCGCGGCGCGCTGCATCGCCGTCTCGCCGTCGGATTGCGCGCCGGCGGTGGTGGCGCTCGAAGGCAGCATCGTGATCGCGAGCGCCGCCGGCGAGCGCGTGGTGCCGGCCGAGGAGTTCTTCATCGGACCGTCGGTCGACATCCGCCACATGACCGTCCTCAAGCCGGGCGAGATCGTGACCGCGGTGCGTCTGCCGAAGAAGTGGGCCGGCGCGAAGTTCTACTTCGAGAAGGTCACCGACCGCGCCACCTGGGATTTCGCGCTGGTCAACGTGGCTTCGGCCATGCACGTGGACGGCGGCACGATCCGCGATGCGCGCATCGTCTGCGGCGCCGTGGAATGCGTGCCGCGACGCCTGAAGAGCGTCGAGCAGGCGGTGATCGGCCAGCCGCAGAACGAGGAGACGGCGCTGATCGCCGGTCGCATCGCCAGCCAGGGCGCGACGCCGGTGCAGTACAACGGCTACAAGATCCCGCTGATGGAGAACCTGGTGCGGCGGGCCGTGCGCGATAGTTAGGAGGAAATGGGGACATTCCTCGATTCCTGGCAAACGGGGACAGGCCTCAAGGATGGAAATTTTCCGGTTCACGCGCGACGCCTGGGGGCAGGAGACGCTCGAAGGCATCTCCTGGGACCTGCTGCCGGTGGCCTTCGGCCTGGGCGTGGCTATCGTGCTAGGTCACCTGGTATGGCGCGCCCTGCGCAAGCGGTGAAGACGCCCGGCGCGCCGATCACGCGGCACGATCCCATCGACCGCGTGTTCCACTGGATCACCGCGCTCGCGGTGTTGCTGCTGCTCGGTAGCGGCTTCCTGCCCATCGTGGGGCTGAAGTTCTCGTGGGTGCCGCTGCACTGGATCACCGGCGTCGTGCTGTGCGTAGCCGTGGCGTTCCACGTGGTGCGCGCCAGCTTCTTCCAGCGGCTGCGCAGCATGCTGATCTACCCGCGGCACGTGCGTGAATTCGTGCAGCGACGCAAGCCCGCCAAGTACACGCTGCCGCAGAAGCTCATGCACGCCGTGCTCGGCACCGCGGTGCTGGTCGCGACGGTGACCGGCGCCATCATGCTGGCCAAGGTGGACACGCCACTCTGGCAGCGTGATCCCTACCTGCTCGATGCCGCGACCTGGGGCGTCGTGTACGCGCTGCACGGCGCGTCCGCGTTGCTGATACTCACGCTGACCATGGCGCACATCTACTTTGCGCTGCTGCCCGAGAAGCGCGCCTACCTGCGCGCCATGATCGGCGGGCAGATGACTCGCGAGGAAGCGGCCGAATACCACGATCCGGCCCGCTGGGCCGGCGAGCGCAAGAGCGATCCCCAGGAAAACGGAAACTGAATCCATGACATTGACCGAGCGCCTCGAGGCCATCGAGGCCGGCTACGAATTCTCCCTGGCCTACGCGGCCC
>DASTHJ010000432.1:0-4108 GCA_035718265.1 Steroidobacteraceae bacterium
TGCGGCGCGAGCTCCTCGACGAAGGCCTTCTGCACGGGATGCAGCTCGCCGTTCGCGCCGGCCAGCCCCTCGATGGTCAGCACCTTGCGCGTGCGCACGGTGTGGGTCAGCGTCGAGCAGGAGTTGTACGCCACGTCGTCGATGTTCACGGTGCAGGCGCCGCACTCGCCGCGGTCACAGCCGAGCTTGGTGCCGGTGAGCCCCAGCTTGTAGCGCAGCGTCATCGCCAGGGTCTCGTTGGGCAGCACGTCGACGCGGCGCACCTGGCCGTTGACGTTCAGGGAAATCAGCCGCTCGACGCCGCCGGCAGCCCTTCCCTTACGGCTACACCCGGTCAGCCCGCCGTACAGGTAGGCGGCGGCGGAAACCGCGGCCCCCGAGGCGATGACCCGCTTGATGAATTCACGCCGCGAATACCCGGTACCCACCAGGACTGCGGTTGGCTCACTCATGCTCTCCCCTCCAGAACATTGTTTGCGCGGCGCGCATCAGTATAGCCATGTTAATAATTCGTAAAGCCGGGAACTCGACCGCCCGTGCTACCTTGCGCTGCGCATGCACCTGCTGCTGATCGAAGACGACGCCGAAGCCGCCCGCTTCCTGGCGAAGGGGCTGCGGGAAAGCGGCCATGTCGTCGACATCGCCGCCGACGGGCGCGAGGGATTGTTCCGCGCCACCGAGGGCAGCTACGACCTGATCATCGCGGACCGGCAGCTGCCGCACGTCGACGGGCTGTCCATCGTCGGCATCCTGCGCAAGAGCAACCGGCGCACGCCGGTGCTGATCCTCTCGGCGCTCGACTCCGTGGACGATCGCATCGAGGGCCTGCGGGCCGGCGGCGACGACTATCTGACCAAGCCGTTCGCGTTCGGCGAGCTGCTGGCGCGCATCGAGGCCCTGCTCCGGCGCGGCAACCAGCCGGAAGTGACCACGCGCATCCGCATCGCGGACCTGGAGCTCGACCTGCTGGGCCGCAAGGTGATCCGCGCCGGCAAGGCCATCGACGTCACGTCCAAGGAGTTCCAGCTGCTCGAGTTCCTGGCGCGGCGCGCCGGCCAGGTGGTCACGCGCACCATGCTGCTCGAGGCGGTCTGGGACCTGCACTTCGACCCGCAGACCAACGTCATCGACGTGCACATCAGCCGGCTGCGGGCGGCCATCGACCGCGGGTTCGAACGCCCGCTGTTGCACACCGTGCGTGGCGCAGGCTATGTACTGCGCGATGCCGGCTGAACCCCGCACGCTCGACCGCATCCTGCGCATGTCCTCCGGGCGGCTGGCGCTGCTCTACACGGCGCTGGTCACGGTGCTCACCGGCGTGCTGCTGATCTCGGTCTATCTACTGACGCGCAGCGCGCTGGAGCGCGAGATCCGCGCGGTGGTGCGCGCCGAGGTCGCGGACCTGGCCGACGACCTCAGGCTCGGCGGTGTCGGGCGCGTGGCGGCGACGCTGCGCCTGCGCACCGACAGCTGGGGCCGCACCGGCGCCGTGTTCCTGCTGGCGGACCAGGCGTTCCGTCCGGTGGCTGGCAACCTTTCCGAGTGGCCACAGGACATCGTGTCGAAGCCCGGCACCACCGTGCGCTTCGACATCATTGCGCGCGAGCGCGGCGTCCCGGTGCTGCACCCGGTGCAGGCGCGCATCGAGCGGCTGGAGAACGGCTACTGGCTGCTGGTGGGCGCGGATACCAGCGAGCGGCAGCTGGTGCTGCGGCGCTTCGGACTGGCGACGCTCTGGGGCACGCTGCTGACCGCGGTGTGCGTGTGGGCGCTGGGCGCGGCCTACGCGCGGCGCACGGCGCGGCGCGTGCGCGAATACGCCACGACCTGCGAGACCATCATGCACGGCGACCTCACGCAGCGGCTGCGCGTCGACGGCTCGCGCGACGAGTTCGACGCACTGGCCATGGCGGTGAACGCCATGCTGGCGCGCATCGAGCAGCAGACCACGACGCTGCGCACCGCGTTCGACAGCATCGCGCACGACCTGCGCACGCCGCTGTACCGGCTGCGCGTGCGGCTCGAGGAGGCGCAGCTGCGCGCCGGTTCCGACGCGACCGCCTCAGACCGGGCCACGCAGGAGCTGGTCGGCCCGGCGCTCGAAGAGCTCGACCGCGTGCAGCGCACGCTCGCCACGTTGCTGGCGATCGCACGCGCCGAGGCGCGGGGCGTCACGACGCATGGTGACGAGGTGGACCTCGCCGAGCTGGTCGGCAACATGGTGGAGCTGTACGCGCCGGGCATGCGCGCCGCGGGGCTCGAGGTGACGCTCGACGCGCAGGGACCGGCGCCGCTCATCGGCAACCGGCAGCTGCTGGCGCAGCTGGTCACGAACCTGCTGGAGAATGCGTTGAAGTACGTGCCGGCCGGCGGTCACGTCCGGGTGCGCGTGGCGCGGACGCCCGGCGGCGTGTCATTGTGCGTGTCGGACGACGGGCCCGGCATCGCGGCCGCGGATCGCGAGGCGGCGCTGCGGCCGTTCGTGCGCGTCGGCGATGCCATGACGAAAGCGGCGGGCAGCGGACTGGGGCTGTCGCTCGCCGCGGCCGTGGCACGGCTGCATGGCGCGCAGCTCACGCTGGGCGACAACGCGCCCGGCTTGATCGTGCAGTGCGAGTTCCCTGGAATGGGTGGTGCCGGGCACCAATTGTCGTAATTGAGCCAACCTCGCAGGGAGCACGATCGTCTGCTCAATTACGACAATTGGTGCCCGGCACCGCCGCCCTCCGCTGCTGCCCGGCGCGACTTGCCTGGTGGCGCGCACAGGTCTCACGAGTCGCCACGCGGGGTGGGCTTCGGCGCATCGCGCCGGGCGCAGCTTGGGGAAACGAAACGTCTGTCCGTTCGATCCGGCTCAGCCGGTCGACTTGCCCTCCTTGCCTTGCTTGCATTCCTTGACGAACTTGTCCTTGTCGGCGCCCATCAGCTTCTTCTCCCGGGCCTGCCTTTCGCAGTGCGCGGCGGAGTCGTGCTTGTGGGTCGCCGTCGCCGCCGGTGTGGCGCTCGACGCCGGCTTGGCCGTGGGTGTGCCGGCGGCAAAGGCCACGCCCGTGCTCAGCAACGCAGCCAGGGCCGCGCTGGAGATTGATTTCATGGGAGTATCCGTTGCGCTGCCGATCGCAGCGCAGGCATTCTGAAAGCCGCCGCGTGAGACGCCGATGGACCCGGCGTTAAGAATGCGTCATTTCCCTTGCAGTCGAGCCCCCCGGACGGGAGGGCGTTGAAATCCGGGCGACGGAGGTTCCCATGTCGGTCGTGCTCTACCACGGCGGCGCTGCCGCCAATTCGCTGAAAGCGCTGCTGCCGCTGTTCGAGAAGAACGTCGACTTCAAGAGCCACCTCATGTCGCTGGTCAACTTCGAACAGCACGAGCCGTGGTTCGTGAAGATCAACCCGATGGGCCAGGTGCCGGTGCTGGTGCACGACGACCGCGTGCTCAACGAGTCGACGCTGATCAACGAATACGTCGACGACACGTTCCCGGGACTGCCGCTCAAGCCTTCGGACGCCTACGGGCGCCACCAGATGCGCCTGTGGACCAAGTTCGTCGACGAATATTTCTGCCCGGCGCTGTCGTTCCTCGGCTGGCACGCCATGATCAAGAACGCCGTGGCGCACCTGTCGGAAGCCGAGTTCGAAGCCAAGGTGGCGCGCATCCCGCTCAAGGAACAGCAGGACAAGTGGCGCGAATCAGCCAGGCAGGTGTGGACGCCCGAGCAGCTCGCCGACTGGCGGCGCAAGGTGAAGGTGTCGATCGAGCGCATCGAGAAGGGAATGATCGGACCGTGGATGATGGGCGAGCAGTTCACGCTGGCGGACGTGTCGTGCTTCTCGATGCTCATCAACATGCCGGTGCGCTACGCCGACATCGTCAACGAGAAGGATTCGCCCAAGATCATCGGCTGGTACAACCGCATGCTGGAGCGCCAGTCCGTCAAGAAGGCGCTGGCCATCGGCCATCCCGGCGCCAAGTACGTCGCGAAGGCGAGTTAATGGGGACATTCCCCGATTCCTGGAAAATGGGGACATTCCTCATTTCCCCGCGAAGCGGCAAAAGGGGACGTACCTCTTAGAGGTGCGTCCCCTTTTGCTGGGAAATGAGGAATGT
>DASTHJ010000433.1:0-2706 GCA_035718265.1 Steroidobacteraceae bacterium
GCACGTGCCGGCCGATGCGGATGTCGAAGATCATGAGGCCGTTGTCGTTGCGGTCCACGCGCGTGGTGACCAGCGAGTAATGAGGGCGGCGGCCGTTGGACTTGAGCACGCTGACGCGATCGCGCTTGAAGTCGACGTCGATGCGCTGATCTTCGAACCCCGCCACGCCCAGGATGCCATCCGCGTTGCCCATGATGGAGGTGTAGATCACCGGCAGGTGCTGGTGCTCGAAGCGCAGCTCGCCGATCTCCAGGGAGTCCACGATGACGGTCGGCACCTGCGCGACGCCCGTGACGCCGTTCAGCATCACGTCGCGGCCGGCCTGCGTCAGGTTCAGCATCGTGGCGAGGTGCGGCGAGAGCGTGGAACGGCTGGCGCCGGTGTCGATCACGAAACGGAACGGGCCCTGGCCATTCACCATCACGGGCGCCATCACGCGACCGATCCGGTCGAGGCGCGTCGGCGCGGCAAACAGCGGCTCGGGGTCGGCAAGACTGCCGGCGAGATCTTCCGGACCGCCGGGAATGCGGGTGCCGAAATTCGGCCCGGCGAGCACAGAACGGGCCCCCAGCCCGCCACCCAGCGCCAGCAGCGCTTGCAGGGCAAACCGACGGCTCGTCAGTGTCTCCCTCATGACGGGCACGCTACGCCTGATTTCGGGCCAAGGAAACAGCGCCGCGTCAAAACGTGCGCGCCGCACGGTGCCATGTCCCAATTGCGGCCCGGACCTGTATTAGGTAACGGCTTATCGTCGCCTGGCGACTGCGGACTACGTCCGCCGGGAACGGCCTCCTACCGGGTCTGCACCGCCGGCCTGATGGCGGCTTCAGTGCGTGAGCCGGTATTCGTTGCCGCCGAGGTCGTTCATCGTGGCGTTGTCGAAACGCCGGCCGATCCCCGAGAAGGTGGAACGCGCCACGTAGATCTCCGCGCCATCCGAGGCTTCGTACGACCCGCGCGAGCCGCCGATGGTGCTGTTGACGATGTGCACGCGCGCCTGGCGCGCGATGATGCCGACTCCCCCGGCCCGGATGCGTGCGTTGCTGATGTACAGGTCGCAACCCTTCTCGGCAATGACGGCATCCCCGGTGAAATCGATGTTCTCGCCGTCGATGCGCATCAGGCGGTCGCCCTGGCAGATGATGGGCTCGGTGCGTTTTTCCGCGACGATGGCCTCCGCTCTGGGGGCGCTCTGACCGGTCGGCGGCGGTCCTTCACGCGTAATGCTGTAGCCGGGGCCTTCCAGGGTGGCCGGCGGTTCCGCCGCCGCGCCGCGCGAGATGCGGTAACCCGGCCCCTCCGCCAGTGCGTGACCATCGCCTTCCGGAACCGCCGCGACGCTCTCGGTAGTTTGACCGGGGGCCTCGTCGGGCGCCGCGCTCGATTCGTCCGGCGCAGGAGCCGCGGTCTCGGCCGCCGGCGCTGCCGGTTGCGCGGTGACCTTGGCCGGTGCGGGGCCGGCGACCAGGTCCTCGAGCCGCAGTTTCTGCGTGGCACCGGTGCTGGTATCGCGCACCGTGAACTCGCCGGCGCTTTCGTCGGTCGCGAGGATTTCCAGCGCGGGATTGCGTGCCAGCGCAGCCTTGGCCCAGTCCACTTCGCGCACGCGCTCCTGGCGGTCACAGCCGCCGAGCAGGACCAGCGAGACGGTAGCCAGACCCAGTGCGATGCGGTTCATGCGCTACATCGTAGGCCGTTGCACGCCGTCCGCAATAGCTATTTCGAGTAAAGTCCCGCGTTCGTGAGTGCCGATCTCGAGACATTCTGTGAGCGCCAGCTGACACGCCTGCACGAGTCCGGCGCTGCCGCGCCATTCGAGACCGGCCCGGCCGGCTTGCGGCGCGAACTCGCCGCGGTGCTGCGTGCCAGTGACTTCGTCTGCGAGGCGTTGTGCCGCGATGCCGGGATCGGCAAGTGGCTGATCGAAGAAGGCGGCCTGGCGCGATCCCTGGTGCCGGGCGAGATGGGCCGGCGACTCTCCGCAGCCCTGGCGGGTGCCGACGACCTGGCCGCCGGCATGGCTGCGTTGCGCCGACAGCGGCTGCGCGAGATGCTGCGGATCGCCTGGCGGGAGATCGCCGGCACCGCCACGCCGGCGGAAACCCTGGCGGATACCAGCGCCTTCGCCGACGCCTCGATCGAGGCCGCCGTGCAACTCGCCGACCGGGAACTCGAGCCCCGCTATGGTCGTCCGCGCAACGCCGCGGGCGAGCCGCAGACCTTGATCGTGCTCGGCATGGGCAAGCTCGGCGGTGGCGAGCTCAATTTTTCCTCGGACATCGACCTGGTGTTCGTTTTCCCGGAGAAGGGCGAGACGGACGGGCGCGCGATCGACAACGAGGATTACTTCACGCGCCTCGGCCGCCTGGTGATCCGCATCCTGGGCGAGCGGACCGCCGAGGGGATCGTGCACCGCGTGGACATGCGCCTGCGCCCGTTCGGCGACAGCGGACCGCTCAGCGTGAGCGCCGCGTTCCTCGACAACTACCTGCAGACGCATGGCCGCGACTGGGAACGCTATGCGTGGATCAAGGCGCGTGCCATCACCGGCGCCGACGCGTACCGCCTGATCCACGCGGAGACCGTGCGGCCATTCGTGTACCGACGCTACCTGGATTTCGGCGTGTTCGAGTCGCTGCGCGAGATGAAGGCGCTGATCGAGAAGGAGGTGACGCGCCGCGATCTCGCCGATCACGTCAAGCTCGG
>DASTHJ010000434.1:0-8320 GCA_035718265.1 Steroidobacteraceae bacterium
CCTTCCATGATGGCGACACAGGAATTGGTGGTTCCCAGATCGATGCCGATTACCTTAGCCATAAAAACTCCACTGCCTCTTTTTGGGTATTGACCCGTTGCCCCTTACTGGAGGCCGGGCCTTTTGTTTCAAGAAGAATCGTTGTCTTTGGAACCTGTCTTGCCGCTCAGCTCATGGCGGCCGACACGACCACGCGCGCCGGGCGCAGCAGGCGGCCGTTGAGCTGGTAGCCCTTCTGGATCACCTGGAGCACGGTGTTCGGCTCTGCCTCGCTGGGCTGCGTCATCATCGCCTCGTGCAGCTCCGGATTGAACGGCTGGCCCTGCGGATTCAGCTCTTCGATCTGGGCCTTCTCGAAGGCCTTCGCCAGCAGGCGTTGTGTTGCGCGCTGCCCTTCGAGGAGGCTCGCAATCTCGGCCGGGGCGCCGTCCTGCCTGGAGGCCGCGGCGATCGCCAGCTCCAGCGAATCCATCACGCCGATCAGGTCCTGCGCGAATTTCTCGACCGCGAACAGGCGCGTGTTCTCCAGGTCCCTGGCGGCGCGCTTGCGGACGTTGTCCACGTCGGCCAGGGCGCGCAGGTATTGCTCCCAATGCGTCTTGGCGCGCTCCTCGGCGGCCGCCAGTTCGGACTTCAGCCGCTCCATCTCCACCAGCTGCACGGCGGTTTCCGGCAGCACTTCGGTTTTCTCATCCGCCGCGGCGGCAGGAGCGTTGTTCGGCTCGGGCATCAAAGACCTCAATGAAATCAGCGATTTGAAATCTTGCAGATACGCAGACTGGCGGCGATGTTGGGGCCGGCAGCAGCGAATCAAGGGCGCGAACTGTGGACGCAGTCCGCAAAAGACGCAAACCGGAATGCTCCGACGATCGCGGCGACCGGCGCCGGAACGGCGGATCGCGGTCGAGCTCAGCGACGGGCCAGCGCGGCGCCGAGGATCTTCGCCGTGACGTCGACGATCGGGATCACCCGTTCGTACGCCATGCGGGTCGGTCCGATCACGCCGATGACGCCGATCACCTCGTTGTCGGCACTGTAGGGCGCGGTGACCATGCTGACGTCATCGAGGATGCGGAAGCCGGACTCCTGGCCGATGAAGATCTGCACGCCGTCGGCCCGCAGGCTGTGGTCCAGCAGATTGAGGATGTCGCGTTTTTCGTTGAAGGCCTCGAACAGGCGGCGAAGCTTCTCGACCGACGAAAGCTCCCCGGCACCCATGAGGTTGGTCTCGCCCGCGATCACGTACTCCATGCGATTGGAATCGTCGGTCTTGAACACGCGTTCGGCCACGGAGATCGCGTCCTTCATCAGCGCGTTCATCGACTCGCGCGTCTCGTGCATCTCCCGCAGGATCTCCGCGCGTACCTGCGCCAGCGTCTTGCCGCGGCAGCGCTCGGTCAGGAAATTGGCCGCGCGCCGCAGCTCGTCGGCGGAGTGGTAACGCTCCAGCTGGATGATGCGGTTCTGCACCTCACGGTCGTTGAACACCAGGATCACCAGCGCGCGGTTGTCCGAGAGGCCCACGAATTCGATCTGCGTGATCGAAGCCTGCTGCGTGCGCGGCAGCGTCACGACGCCCGCGAGTCGCGTCACGTTCGACAACAGCTGCGAGGCGGCCGCGACCAGCGCCTTCGAATCCTCGTGCGAAGACTCGAGCTGGCGGCGCAGTTCGGCGTAGGCCACATCGTCGTCCGCGGGCGCGCGCGCCTTCAGCAGGGAATCGACGAAGAAGCGGTAACCCTTGTCGGTCGGGACCCTGCCCGCGGAGGTGTGCGGCGAGCTGACGAAGCCCAGCCGCTCCAGATCGGCCACGATGTTGCGGATCGTGGCCGACGACAATGCCAGCCCCGACTCGCGCGACAGCGACCGGGAGCCGACCGGCTGGCCGTCACGAATGTAGCTTCCGACGAGCACCCTCAGCAGCAGCTGCTCGCGCTCCGAAAGTGTTTCCTCCGTGGACTCATTCATCGCTGGAAAACCTACCTAAGCCGCATTCGGCCCGTCAAGGAAGCCATCGCCGGCACCATTCGGCGGTTTTCGATGTGATTCAGTGCATTGGCCGCCTGTGTGTCCCATGCTACAAGGCAACATGGCACCTCCGGCGCAAGCTTGCGCGCTCATCGGCCGGTTCAGCGACGCGCGTGTCGCCGAGTCCGCACTGACGCTCCTGCCGCACCTCCGCAAGCGCGGCGTGCGCGCACTGCTGTCCGATTCAGACCCGCTGAACGCCTCCGACGAACTCGCCACGCGAGTTCCAGAGCACGAGATCGCCGAACGCGCCGACCTGGTCATCGCGATCGGCGGCGACGGCACACTTCTGTATGCGGCCCGGCTCGTGGCGCACAAGGGCGTGCCGCTGCTCGGCATCAATCGCGGACGCCTGGGATTCCTCACGGACGTGTTGCCGCAGGACATGCTCGCGTCGGTGGACGCGGCGCTCGAGGGGCGTTGCGAACGCGACCGGCGCGCCCTGCTCGAGGCGCGGCTGATCGGCGCCAACGGCACCACGGCGCGCGCGCTGGCGCTGAACGACGTGGTGCTGCAGAAGTGGCAGACCGGCCGTATGCTGGATTTCGAAACCTGGATCGACGGCGCCTACGTCAACACGCACGGCGGCGACGGGCTGGTGGTCGCAAGCTCCACCGGCTCCACCGCCTACGCGCTTTCCTGCGGAGGCCCGATCGTCGCGCCGCACCTGGATGCGCTGGTGGTGGCGCCCATCTGCCCGCACACGCTCTCCGACTGGCCCATCGTGGTATCGGGCCGCTCGGTGATTGCCGTGCGGCTCATCGACCGGCCGGATACCCGCGCGCAGATCACCTGCGATGGCGTGCCGCTCGGCGAGCTGCTGCCCGGCGACCGGCTGGAAGTGCATCCCACGGAGCGCCGGATCACCTTGTTGCATCCAGGCCGCTTCGAGTATTACCGCCTGCTGCGGTCCAAGCTCCACTGGGGCCGCGGCAGTTTCCACGCCCCCGAGTAAGCCATGCTGACCCACCTGCAGATCCGCGACTTCGCCATCATCGACCTCATCGAGCTCGAGGTGCGCGCCGGTCTCACCGTGCTCACGGGCGAAACCGGCGCCGGCAAATCCATCGTGGTCGACGCGCTGGCGCTGCTGGCCGGCGGCAAGGGCGGCGCGGAAGTGGTGCGCGCCGGCGCGGAGCGCGCCGAGCTGTCCGCCACCTTCGACATCTCCGAGAGCGCGCCGGAATTGCGCGAGCTGCTCGCCGAACAATCCGTGGATGCCGACGACGAGCTGACCGTGCGGCGCGTGATCGCCGCGGATGGCCGCTCGCGTGGCTACCTGAACGGCGTGTCGGTGCCGCTCACGCTGCTGCGCGACGTCGGCGCGCTGATCGTCGACATCCATGGCCAGCACGAATTCCAGTCGCTGACCCGTCCCAGCGCGCAGCGCGAGCTGCTCGATGAATTCGGCAAGCACGTGGAACTGGCGGCCAGCGTGCGCGAGGCGCACAAGATCTGGATCGCGCTGGTCAACCGTGCCGTGGAGCTCGAAGGCAAGGCCAAGGACCGCGAGGCGCGCATCGAGATGCTGCGGTTCCAGGTCAACGAGCTCAAGGCGCTCGATCTCAAGGAAGGCGAAGTCGCGCAACTCGCCGAGGAGCGCACGCGACACTCCAATCGGGGACGGCTGGCCGAGGCGGCGCAGACCGCGGTGGGACTGCTGTACGACTCGGACGAAGGCAATGCACACGCCACCGCCTCGCGCGCACTCGCCGGCATCAAGACGCTGTCCGGCGTGGATCCGCGCCTCGCCAAGGTCGTGCCGATGGTCGACGAGGCCACGATCCAGATCCGCGAGGCGGCGCGCGAGCTGTCGCGCTACCTGGAGACGCTGGACATCGACCCGGCGCGACAGGAAGAAGTCGAACGCCGCCTCGCCGCCATCGAGGAACTGAGTCGCAAGCATCGCGTCACGGCCAGCGAGCTGGTCGGTCGGGCCGCGCAACTCGAGAACGAGCTCGCCGAGCTCGACAGCGCCGACAACAATCTCGCCGCGCTCAGGAAGCAGCAGGCCGAGGCGCTCGATGCCTACCGCAAGCTCGCCACCCAGCTGTCGCTGGCGCGCCAGACCGCGGCGCGCACGCTGTCCAAGGACATCACCGCACGCATGCAGACCATGGGCATGGCCGGCGGACGGTTCCTGATCGACGTGAGCCAGCCCAACGGGGAACCCTCGTTGCATGGCCTCGACACCATCGAGTTCCGCGTCACGGCCAATCCCGGCCAGCCGCTGCGCCCGCTCGCCAAGGTTGCCTCGGGCGGCGAGCTTTCGCGACTGTCGCTCGCCGTGCAGGTGGCCTGCTCGGCCAAGGACACGCGCTGCATGGTGTTCGACGAAGTCGACTCGGGAGTCGGTGGCGCTGTTGCGGAGATCGTCGGGCGCGAGCTCAAGGCGCTCGGCTTTTCCGGCCAGACACTGTGCGTGACGCACCTGCCGCAGGTGGCCGCGCAGGGCCATCATCAGCTGCGCGTCTCCAAGCTCACAGACGGCAAGACCACGCGCACCACGATCGCCGAGCTCTCCATGAACGAACGCATCGAGGAAATCGCGCGCATGCTGGGTGGCAAGGAAATCACCGACAAGGCGCGCGAGCATGCCCGGGAGATGCTGCAGATGGCGGGCAACCCGGATCAGAAGGCCCGCGGCTCACGCCGCAAGGCCTGAACCCGGCGAACTTCTCAGCTGTTGCGGTTCGAAGGCTTCTGCGCCGTCTTGTAAGACGGGCAGCCCGGCTTGCGGCAATGGCCGTACAGGGTCATCGCATGGTCGCGCAATTCGTAGCCCAACCGCTGCGCGATGGCCTCCTGCCGCTCCTCGATCGATTCGTCGACGAACTCTTCGACCCGACCGCAGTCAAGACACACGATATGGTCGTGATGGGTGCCCTGGTTCAGTTCGAACACCGCCATGCCATCTTCGAAGTGGTGCCGCGACACCAGCCCGGCGGCCTGGAACTGCGTGAGCACGCGATAGACCGTCGCGAGGCCGATGTCCTCGTTCGATTCGATCAAGCGCTTGTAGATGCCCTCGGCGGACATGTGACGGGTCGGACTGCCCTCGAGAATCTCGAGGATCTTGAGTCGCGGTCCCGTGACCTTGAGTCCCGCCTTGCGCAGGTCCTTGCTTTCCAAGCCGACGGCCTCCTGAAAACGATGGGGTATGATGCGCCACCATGAAACGCCTTGCACTATCAACCGTTTTGCTCGCAGCGACCACGCTGTTCGCGTCGGGCTGCGTCTACAAGATGAACATCCAGCAAGGCAACTACCTGGTCGCGGACTCGGTCTCGCAGCTCAAGGAGGGGATGACGCGCAGCCAGGTGCGTTTCCTGCTGGGCACGCCCATGGTGCCTGACGCGTTCGACGATTCGCGCTGGGACTATTACTACTTTTTCAGCTCCCGCCACATCGACAAGCCGCTCAAGCGGCGCCTGACCGTGTATTTCCAGGACGAAAAGGTGCAGCGCATCGAGAACCAGGGCGTTCCCACCAAGACCGACCTCGAGCAGCTGGAGCGCGACCTGAAGAAGGCGATCGCCGACAACAAGAAGAACCAGCGGAAGCCGAGCCTGTGGAAGCGCATCACCGGTCGTGGCGACGAGAAACCCGCGGACAGCGAGTCCGCGCCGAGCCCCTCCGAGCCTAAGACTTCGACCGAGGCCCAGGGCCAGCAGCCGCCCGATCCCGTCCCGGCTTCCGAGCCTGTGCCCGCTCCCGCCGGCTTGCCTTCGGGTCGGCCCTGAGCGGCCGGTAGACCTCGATCCGGTCACCGTCGCACGGCACCGCGCGCCGCTCGCACAGGGCGCCGAAGATCCCCACCGGACCGTCCCAGGGCACCTCGATTTCGCCCGCCAACGCGCGCGCCGCGGCCAGCGCCTCGGCCACCGTGGCCTCATCCGGAAGCGTGAGGCGCCACGACCACTGGCGCTCCGGCAGCGCGAATGTCACCGTGACCGTCTTCATGAGTCTAGCTACTGCCGCGTCTCGCGGGCGCGCTTCACGAAGGCGTCGACCAGCGACGCCGCGGTGTCCTCGAACAGCGGCTCGAACAGCGCGCCCGACAACCGGTTGGCGAATTCGAAACGCATTTCCAGCTCGACCCGACATCCCAGCTCGCCGAGCGGCGTCAAGGTCCACAGCCCTTCGAGGACGCGGAACGGTCCGCTGACGAACTGCATCAGTACCCGGCGGTCCGGCTCCAGCAGGTTGCGCGTCGTGAACGAGGCCTTGAGCGGCCCCCGCTTGATGCCGAGCGTGGCGAGCATCTCGCCCGGCTTGCGCGCGTCGACGCGGGCCGCCGTGCAGTACGGCACGAACTCCGGGTAGCGTTCGATGTCGTTGATGAGTGCGTACATCCGCGCCGGGGTTTCCGCGATCAGCGCCGAGCGTTTGACTTCACGCATGGACCCGCATTCTGACACGACGCAAGTACAATCCCCCCGTGAACCAGCCCCGCAAGCAGGATCCCCAGCGCCTGATCGCCGAGAACCGCAAGGCGCGCCACGACTATTTCATCGAGGAGCGGCTCGAGGCCGGCCTCGTGCTGCAGGGCTGGGAAGTCAAGTCGATGCGTGCCGGCAAGGCGCAGATCGCCGAGGGCTACGTGTACCTCAAGGACGGCGAAGCCTTCCTGTTCGGAGCGCAGATCACCCCCCTAAACACCACCTCCACGCACGTCACGGCCGATCCCAAGCGCACGCGCAAACTACTGCTCAACAGGTCGGAGCTGTCGCGGCTGATCGGCAGCGTGGAGCGCAAGGGCTACACGCTGGTGCCGCTCGACCTGCACTGGAAGGACGGCCGCGCCAAGCTGGAAATCGGCCTCGCCAAGGGCAAGAAGCAGCACGACAAGCGCGCCACCGAGAAGGAGCGGGACTGGCAGCGGGACAAGGCCAGAATCCTCCGACGGGGTTGAAGCACGCGGCCGCGAACCCATGTATGCTGGCCATGCTTTTACGGGGGCGACCGGTTTCGACGTGGGTTGCGAACCGTGAGAGGCGTACCGAGGGTGTATGGACCTCGTAAATCCCTATGCAAAACATAGTTGCCAACGACGACAACTTCGCTCTGGCTGCCTAGTCGCAGCTGACCCCGTGACCAGCTGGTGCCTATGCCACTGAAACACGGGTCGCGTTCATAGGATCGCGGTGCCGCGTGCGACGGGCGGCACCGTTAAGAGTCACCGTCGCTGGCCGGACGTTTTCCCTGCTGCTCGGGTAGCGGACGGCGAGAAACAAAGAGACAGCTACGTACGTAGAGCCTCACGTCTAGTGCTTGCGGACGCGGGTTCAATTGACGCGTGGAAACGCAATGGTTGCCTTCGCCCGTGAGGGCGAAGTGAAAACGGGGCTCATTCGGTGAACCCTTCTGCCACGAAAGTGGCATGGCAACGCCGAGCGGTGTGACGAGGCCAACTCGTCCTGCCGTGTAGAGACTCATGGACTGGCTGAAGCGCACGAGCGCCGGAGCCGGCCCCAGGATTCGGTATCGTCATCAGGCGATCCGGATAAGACGCCCCGCATCCAGTATCGCGAAGGCGATTCGGGATGAAGGCATAGTCCAGCCCGTCTCGAAAGAGATGGAACAGCTGTCCCGCCGCCTCCACCAAAAAGTGAAGGTTCCCCGAAGAAATTCGGGGAGCCTTTTTTTGTTTTCGCGACATACGCTGCGACATGAGTTCGCCGCGTCGCGTCAAAGTGCTTGCGCCGGAGACTGCTGCCTATATCGCCGGCCTGGTCGATGGCGAAGGAACCGTCACGCTGACGCGACTGCATGCAAATGAAAGACGCCGGCTGGTTGTCTGCATCGCGAACACGGAATTGGCACTGCTGCAGTTTGTTTTCGCTGCGGTCGGCGTCGGCAAGATCACGCGCAAGCGAGCCTGCGCCCCGCAGCACACGCCGTCTTTTTGCTACGCGATCACGAGTCGACAGGCGCTTGCACTGCTCGCGCAAGTCTTGCCGTACATGCGGTCATACAAGCGTCGGCGCGCGCACCTGGCACTCGACTCGTATCAACGACTCACGCCCCGAAACGGCAAATACGACGCGATCACGCTGGCAGCCCGGCAACGCTTCGAACAAGAGCTGTTGGCGGCAAAAGCCAAGGCACCGGCACCCGATCCGCTCAACCGTTCAGCCACCAGTCGCGGAACTCGTCGATGTTGACGCGGCCGTTGCCGTCGGTGTCGGTCTCCCGGAAACCGATGCGCAGCTCCTCGTCCGTCAACTCCTCGTCGAGCTCGCGCGCCAGCGCGCGGAACTCGGCGAAGTCGATCTGCCCGTCGTGATCG
>DASTHJ010000435.1:0-2106 GCA_035718265.1 Steroidobacteraceae bacterium
GGGTCGACGTTGAAGGCGAACGACAGGCCCATGCTGTTGGCGAGCAGCTGGCCGGCGAGCCCGAGCGAGTCGAACACTACCTGCAGCGAGAAGCCGAGCGCCACGCCGATCAGCAGCTGCTGCGCCACGACCACGAAGGCCTGCGCCGAGAACGGCGCGATGGTCGGCGCGGGAATCAGCGGCACCACCAGCGCGGTGATCGCCACGGCGAGCAGGATGCGGGTCCGCGCCGGCACGAAGCGCGCACCGAACAGCGGCGCGACCATGAGGCAGGCGCCCACGCGCGCAAACGGGAAGAACGCCTGCGCCACCCAGGATTCGATCTGTCCGCTGGTGAGTGCGATGGCCACGCGGCGCGTCCTAGCCGAGCATCCCGGGGATGTTCTGGATGAGGTTGCGCGTGTACTCGACCAGCTGGCGCAGCATCCACGGGCCGGTGAGCGCCAGCACCGCGGCCATGGCCAGCAGCTTCGGGATGAACGACAACGTCATCTCGTTGATCGAGGTCGCCGCCTGGAAGATGCCGACGATCAGGCCCACGCCGAGCGCGGTGAGCAGCAGCGGCGCGGCCAGCAGCAGTGTCATCTCGAGCGCGTGGCGGCCAATGGTGACTACGGTTTCGGGTGTCATGTGAAAGAACGGTTACCTGAAAAAACTCTGCGCGAGCGTGCCCATGACCAGCGACCAGCCGTCGACCAGCACGAACAACATGATCTTGAACGGCAGTGAAATGAGGACCGGCGAGAGCATCATCATGCCCATCGACATGAGCACGCTCGCCACCACCAGGTCGATGATCACGAACGGGATGAACAGCAGGAAGCCGATCTGGAACGCGGTCTTGAGCTCGCTGGTCACGAACGCCGGCACCAGGATGTTCAGCGGCACGTCCTCGGGCTTCGCGAAGCCCTTGCCGCCGGAGATGCGCACGAAGGTCGCGATGTCCGTCTCGCGCGTCTGCTCGAGCATGAAGCCCTTGAGCGGCACCACGGCGCGCTCGAGCGCGACGTTGGCTTCGATGGTGCCCGCCAGGTAGGGCTGCGCCGCCTCGGTGTTGATCTTGTCGATCACCGGCGCCATCACGAACAGCGTCAGGAACAGCGCGAGGCCGACCAGCACCTGGTTGGGCGGCGTCTGCCCCGCGCCCAGCGCCTGGCGCAGGATGGCCAGCACGATCACGATGCGCGTGAAGGCCGTCATCATCAGCAGGATGGCGGGCAGCAGCGTCAGCACCGTCATCAGGATCAGGATCTGCAGCGTCAGCGAGTAGGTCTGACCGCCGCCGGGGTTCGTGGTCACGGTCACGGCCGGCAGGCCGGTGGCCGCGGCCTGCGCGAGCACCGGCAGCAGCAGCGTGCCGAGCAGCGCGAACGCGCGCTTGCGGAATTTCAGGCGGCCTGTCATCGGCCGAGACTCCGCATCAGCAGGTCCTTGAAGTTGGGCATCTTCGGGCCGGTGGACGGCGGCGCCGCGGGCGCCTCGGTGTTGGCGCCCGGCGGGAACACGTGCAGCGCGTTCACCGCGCCCTGCGCCACGCCCAGCAGGATGTCGGTGTCGCCGACGCGCACCAGCACGCAGCGCTCCTTGACGCCGAAGGCCTGCTCGCCCAGCACCTGGATGCGCCCGGTCGCGCCGCTGCCGAAGCGGCGCGTGCGCCGCGCCAGCCAGGCCAGCACGGCGATGAACGCCACGACGACGACGAGCGCCAGCGTCACCTCGAGCGCGCCGCCCGCGGTGCCGCCGTGCGCGGCCGCGTCGGGCGCCGCGAAGAGCGTGGGATCCGCCATCGGGATGTCCTGCGTGGCCTTACTTGAGCTTGCGGATGCGTTCGGCCGGGCTCACCACGTCGGTGATGCGGATGCCGAACTTCTCGTTGACCACGACCACTTCGCCGTGCGCCACCAGCGTGCCGTTGACGAACACGTCGAGCGGTTCGCCGGCGGCGCGGTCGAGTTCGACCACCGAGCCCTGGTTGAGCTGCAGCAGGTTGCGGATCGGGATGCGCGTGCGGCCGACTTCCATCGACAGCGTGACCGGCACGTCGAGGATCACCTCGAGGTTGACGTCGCGCGCGGCTTCGTCGGCATTCTGCGGCGCGACGGCCGC
>DASTHJ010000436.1:0-10381 GCA_035718265.1 Steroidobacteraceae bacterium
CCCGCCTGGTCGCGCGCATCCCGCAGCCGGTTCAGCTCGCGCGCCAGTCCCTGCAACACGGCGATCGCCTCCGGCGTGTTGAAGTCGTCGTCCATCGCGGCGTGGAACTCGTCCGTCGCCTTCGAGGGCTGGTAGCCGGGCTGCGGCGCCACCTCGCGCAGCGCGGTGTACAGGCGCGTGAGCGCCGCCTCGGCCTGCTCGAGCTGTTCGCGCGAATAGTTCATCGGCCCGCGGTAGTGGCTCGACAACAGGAAGAAGCGCAGCACCTCCGGATGCTTGAGCTTGGCGATGACCTCGCGCGTCGTGAAGAAATTCCCCAGCGACTTCGACATCTTCTCGTTGTCGATGTTGAGGAATCCATTGTGCATCCAGATCTCGGCGAAGCGCGCGCCGGTGGCGCCGCAGGTCTGCGCGATCTCGTTCTCGTGGTGCGGGAATTTGAGGTCCACGCCGCCGCCGTGGATGTCGAAATGCTCGCCGAGCTCGCGCGTGCTCATGGCCGAGCATTCGATGTGCCAGCCGGGACGGCCCGCGCCCCACGGTGAGGGCCACGACGGCTCGCCGGGCTTGGCGGACTTCCACAGCACGAAGTCCAGCGGATCGCGCTTCGCGCCATCCACCTCGACGCGCGCGCCGGCGCGCAGGTCTTCGAGCCGCTTGCCCGAGAGCCTGCCGTACGCTGCGAACTTGTGGACGTCGTACATGACGTCGCCGTTCGCCGCCTGGTAGGCATAGCCACGTTCCACCAGCTGGCCGATCATCTGCAGCATCGCGTCGATGTATTCGGAGGCCCTGGGCTCGAGCTCCGGCCGTGCGCAGCCCAGCGCCGCGAGGTCCTCGTGCATGGCGTCGATGTACTTGCGCGCATGCTCGCGCCAGTCGACGCCGGCCTCGCGCGCGCGATTGATGATCTTGTCGTCGACGTCGGTGATGTTGCGCACGTAGGTCACGCGCAGCCCGCGGTGCCGCAGGTAGCGGCTCACCATGTCGAAGACCACCAGCATGCGCGCGTTGCCGACGTGGAAGTAGTCGTAGACGGTGATGCCGCAGCTGTACATGCGGACGTGCCCGGGCTCGATGGGCTGGAGGTCCTGCTTTTCCCCCGTCAGGGAATTGTGGATGCGGATCATGCGGCGAAGCGCTCGAGTCTTTCGTGGATGGCGGGATCGGGCATGGCCGCGAGCAGTGGCGCGAGCTCCGGGCCTTCGGCGGCGCCGGTGAGCGCGAGCCGCAGCGGCTTCCACAATGCCTGCCCCTTGGCACCCGTGGCCGCCTTGACCGCCTCGACGATGGCCTCGAGCGACGGATTCTTCGCGGCCGCGTCGGCCGCGGCGCGAAAGAACCGCGGCCCGGCTTCGCGCACGCGCGCCAGCGCGCCTTCGTCGAGCACCGGCGAGGGACCGAACACGATCTCGCGCCAGCGGGCCACGTCCGAGGGCAACAGCACGTTGGGCCGGATGGCCGCGATGAACGCGCGACGCCGCGCCGCGTCCAGCCCGGGCGGCGTCTCCGCGGCCAGCCAGCGCTCGCTCTCCTCGAGCGGCAGGTGGTGCGCGACGTCGCGCTGCCAGGAGTTGAGCTGCGACTCCTCGAAGCGCGCCGGCGCGCGACCGAGGTGCTTGACCATGAAATGCCGGGCCATCGCCTCGAGCGACAGCACGCCGTGCTCGCTGCTCGAATGCCCGAGCCGGAACAGGTGATTGTTCAACGCGGCCGGCAGGTAGCCGCGTTCGCGGAATTCGCGCACGCTGGTCGCGCCATGGCGCTTCGACAGCGGCGTGCCGTCCGCGCCGACGAGCAGCGACAGATGCCCGTACGTCGGCGCGCGGAGCCCGAGCGCTTCGAGCACCAGCAGCTGGCGCGGCGTGTTGGTCAGGTGATCCTCGCCGCGCAGCACGTGCGTGATGCCCATTTCGGCGTCGTCGATGGCATTGCTGAAGAAGAACGCCGCGCTGCCGTCGGCGCGCCGCAGGATGAAATCACCGATGTCATCGGTGGCGAAACGCTGCGGTCCGTGGACCATGTCGTCGAACTCGACGAACCTGCCCGCGGGAACGCGGAACCGGGTGGTCGGCGAGATGCCCTGTGCGCTCTTGCGCACGCGCGCCTCGGCCGGGAGCTCGCGGCAGGTGCCGGCATAGCGCGGCGGACGCCCGGCGGCGAGCTGCGCCTTGCGCGACAGCTCCAGCTCGAGCGGCGTGCAATAGCAGGGATAGGTCAGGCCGCGCGCATCGAGCGTGGCCGAGTGGCGCGCGTACACGGCGCCGCGCCGCGACTGGTGATACTCCTCGCCCGGCGCGGCCTTGCCGGGTCCCGCGTCCCACTCCAGTCCCATCCAGCGCAGATCGTCCATCAGCGCGGTGGTGTAGAACTCCTTGCTGCGCTCGGTGTCCGTGTCTTCGATGCGCAGCACGAAGCGACCCCCGTGATGCCGGGCGAACAGCCAGCTGAACAACGCCGTGCGGGCATTGCCGAGATGCAGCTCGCCCGTCGGGCTGGGAGCGAATCGCGTGGTGATGTGGCCGTGAGACACCGCGGGATTTTACGTGAATCCAACCACGGCCCGCAGCTTCGGTAGAATCGCCGCCCATGAAAAACTCTCGTCTGCTGATCGGTGTCGTCGGATTGCTGTTGGCGTTCGCGGCGCAGGCCGCCGCCCCCGAGCGCGTGCGCGTCACGACCAATCTCGGCTCCTTCGTCATCGAGCTGCAGCGCGACCGGGCGCCGCTCACCGTCGAGAACTTCGTCGAATACGTGAAGGCTGGTCATTACACCAACACGTTGTTCCACCGCACGATCGCGAATTTCGTGATCCAGGGCGGCGGCGTCAGCGTCGACTACAAGCCCGTCCCCACGCGCAAGCCCATCCCGAACGAGGCCGGCAATGGCCTCAAGAACCTGCGCGGCACCGTGGGCCTGGCGCGTGCCTCCGCGCCGCATTCCGGCGACGCGCAGTTCTATGTCAACGTGGCGGACAACGCGGACCTGGATCCCCTGCCGACGCGCTGGGGCTACGCCGTGTTCGGCCACGTCGTCGAGGGCATGGAGGTCGTGGACCGGATCAGCGTGTCGCCCACGGGCGCGATGGGCCCGTTCAAGCAGGACGCGCCATTGCAGGCGGTGGTCATCCAGAAGATCGAGATGCTCGCGGCGCCGCCCGAGCCCACTCCGGGCACGGCGCCCACCAACATCCCGACGCCGGCACCGGACCCCGCCGAACCACCGCCGGCTGCACCCAAAGAAGAGCCGCCCGCGGAGCAGTCGACGTCGGGTGAGTCCGCGCCGGATCCCGGGCAGTGACCCGATGGCGACGCTGTTTGCCTCCGATCTGCATCTCGACAGCGACGCACCCTGGGCCATCGATGCATTCCTCGCGTTCCTCGCCGGCCCGGCGCGCGACGCCGAGGCGCTCTACCTGCTCGGCGACCTGTTCGAGGTGTGGGTGGGTGATGACGACGACGATCCCGACCACGCACGCACCTGTGCCGGCCTCGCGGCACTGACCGCCGGCGGCGTGCCGGTGTACGCCATCCACGGCAACCGCGACTTCCTGCTCGGCGAGGCCTTCTCGCGGCGCACCGGCGTCAAACTACTGCCCGACCCGGTGCTCGTGGACCTGCACGGCACGCCGACGCTGCTCAGCCACGGCGACGTGTTCTGCACGGCCGACACTTCCTACCAGCAGCTGCGCAGCATCGTGCGCCGCCCCGGCTGGCAGAGGCGCTTCCTGTCGCTGCCGCTGGCCGCGCGCCGCGAGCTGGCCAGCGCCGCGCGCGCCGGCAGCAAGGCGCACACCGAGCGCACGATCCCGGTGATCATGGACGTGAATCCCGACGCCGTGGTGCACGCGTTCCGCGCCACGGGCGCGCGGCGGCTGATCCACGGGCACACGCACCGGCCCGCGATCCATCCCGGCGTGATCGACGGACAGGCGACCGAACGCGTGGTGCTCGCGCCGTGGTACGAGACGGCGAGCTGCGTCGCCGTCAGCGCCGCGGGCGTGCGCGAGATGGCTCTGCCGCGCTAGCCGTGTCGCGGTGGGCCGGAATGGAACCGCAGCGTGGAATCCGCTGCGGTCGCCAGCTCCGCCTCGCGTGAGGCGATCAGCTCGAGTCGCGCGGCGATCTCCGGCGCAGCGAATTCGCGTTGCGCGAATTCCAGGTAGATCTCGAAATGCCGCGCTTCGGAGCGCTCGAGCTGTGCGTACAGCTCGCGCACGTCCGGCGGCAGGCGCGCGGACAGCAACCCGAAGCGCTCGCAGGAGCGCGCCTCGATCAGCGCATGCACGATCATGAGATCCAGCTTGCGCTTCGGCTCGTGCGTGCGCACCAGCTTGCGCAACTCGCCGGCGTAGCGCCCCGGCTGCAATCGCCGGTGTGGCACGTCGAGCTTTTTCATGAGCCGCTCGACCTGCTCGAAGTGCTTGAGCTCCTCGCGCGCCAGCCGCGATAGCGAGATGTTGAGCGCGCGGTCCTCGGGATACGCGAAGATCAGCGCCAGCGCGGTCGAGGCGGCCTTCTTCTCGCAGTTCGCGTGGTCGACGAGCAGCGTCGGCAGGTCGGCGAGCGCGGCGTCCACCCAGGCCGGCGGGGTCGCGGCGCGCAGGATCGAACCGCCGGTGGCGAGCTCGATGCGCGCGTTCGCCGCGGCGCGGCTCGCCTTCACGACGGCGCTTCCGGCGCGCCGAGTGCCTCGAGCGCGAACTCCATGAGCTTGGCGGCGGAATCCGCACTGGCGGGACGTTCGTCCGGATTCTTCGCCAGCAGCGTGTCGATCAGCGGCTGGATCGAGGCGATGCGCTCGGGTAGTTTGGGAATCGGCGCCTTGGCGTGGTGCACGAGGATGGCCATGTGGTTCTCGGCGTCGTACGGCTTCTTGCCCGTCAGCATCTCGTACAGCATGACACCGAGCGCGTAGACATCGCTGCGCGCGTCGATCTCCTTGCCATGGCCCTGCTCCGGGCTCATGTAGTGCGGCGTGCCGAAGATCAGCCCCTTGTCGGTGACTTCCATCTTCAGCGCCACGTGCTTGGCGAGCCCGAAGTCGATCAGCGCCACGCTGCCGTCGTCGCGCAGCATCACGTTTCCGGGCTTCAAGTCGCGGTGCAGGATGCCCACCTCGTGGATGGCCTGCAGCGCCATGGCGAGGTCGCGCGCGTAGGTCAGCGCCTGGCGGGCGGTGAGTCCTTCCGCCATGCGCTTGCGCAGGTCGCCGCGTGCGAAATGCTCCATCGCCAGGTACAGGTGATCGTCGGTGACGCCGAGATCGTAGATCTGCACGACGTTCGGATGCTTGACGTCCCGCAGGATCTCGAACTCCTGCAGGAAGCGCTCCATCGACTGGTCGACGCCGCTTTCCTTGCGAATCGCCGGCGTCACCTTGAGCACGACGACGCCGCCGATGTCGGCGCTCTCGGCGAGGAACAGGTCGGAGACCGAGCCCTTGGCGATCAGCTCGATGCGCCGGTAGGCCTTGAGCCGCGCGCCGGCGAAGTCCTGCGCCATCTTCGCGCCGGCCGACATGCGCCAGCGGCTCTGCGCCTTGGCCTGCTCGTCGGCGGCGCGACGGATCGCGTCATTGAGCTTGGTGTGCTTGATCTTCGCCTTGCCGATCACATCGAAGGCGCCGCGGGCGCGCGCCTCGACGGCGTCCGCCGACTCGTCGTCGGCCGACAGGAAGATGACCGGCGCGAATCCCTCGCGGCCCGCGAGCTCCTTCAGCCAGTCGAGGCCCGAACCGCCGCGCCACTCGTGGTCGAGCAGCACGACGCTGTAGCCCTGCGCGAGGAACCCCGGCGTCAGCGGACCGCGCACGCGCGGGTTGTAGCTGACCAGCTCGACGTCCGGCCAGGCACAGGAGATGTGATGCCGCAGCAACGTGCGATAGCGCGGATCATCGTCGATGAGCATCAAACGCATGGCGCGGGATTAGAGCACGAGGGGGGCATCGCGGCCACGCAGCCGGTTCGCAGAACGCGAGGTGCCGATCAATATATCGCCGACGTTGGTTCCGGTGGGGCCCGTATGGAGCAGATCGCCGGCAGCCTCGAGCGCGGTGGCCGAATCGAACTCGCGCCAGGCGCGTTCCACGTCGCAGCCCGCGAGCTCGGCGCGTTGCACGGATCCGGCATCGACGATGGCGCCGGCATCGTCGGTGGGACCATCGGTGCCGTCGGTTCCGGCGGCCAGCACGGTCAGCGACTCGTCGGGTCGCAGCAGGCGTGCCACGGTCAGCGCCAGGTGCGTATTGCGGCCGCCGCGGCCCGTCTTCGCCGGCAGCTCGACCAGCGACTCGCCACCCCAGACCAGGCCGTCCGCGCTCGTGTCGCGCAGCGCCGCGACGAAATCGCGCGCGACCCGCGCGGCCTCGCCGTCGAAGCGCGCCGCGCCCGGCTCGAATCGCAAGCCGCGCGCCAGCGCCGCCTGGCGGACCGCATCGATCGCCGTTTCGATGCCGGCGACCACGCGCCGTTCGATGCGATCGTCCGCGCCGCCGTGCCCTAACAACCCCGAGCCGATCACCTCGGGATCGTCGTGCGGCACGTCCGAGATGAACAGCGCGAGCGCGCGCCGCCCGCGCAGCAGCCGCGCGATGCCGCCGCCCTTGATGCGCGACAGCCTGACGCGTTCGGCATTCAGCCTGGCGATGTCCCAGCCGGCCGCGAGGCCGCGCGCGTTCAGCGCCACGAGGTCCGCGAGCGGGACGCCGTCGCGCAACGCCTCGACCAGGCTCGAGCTGCCGCCGGACACGAGGAAGATCGGCAGCACCCCGGGAGGCAACCGGCTGACCGAGTCGAGCAGCACCTGTCCATGCTCGAGGCTGCGATGGTCGGGCAGCGGATGTGGACTCTCCAACTGCACGACATCGGGTGCATCGAGCGCCGGATCGCGATGACCCGTCTTGGTGATGACCAGCAGCTGCGCGATCCTGGCGCCGAGCGCATCGCGCGCACCCAGCGCCATGCGGCTCGCGGCCTTGCCGATGGCGAACACGGCGGCGCGTGGCGCGTCGCAGGCACGCAGCGCCTCGCGCACGCAGGCGCGACCATCCACCGCCTGCAAGGCGGCATCGAACAGTTCCAGGAGTATGCGTCGCGCGCTCAACGGGAGCGCCGGGTGAGCCGCGAGCTCAGCTCTTGACGACCTTGAGGCCGGCGCGGTCCGCCTCGCGGCGCGTCGCCTTGGCCGAATCCGAACGTTCCGTTTCCAGGCGCGCGAGGTACTCGGGCGTGACGTCGCCGGTCACGTAGTCGCCCGAGAAGCACGAGGTGTCGAACTCCCTGATGCTGGAATGATCGTGCACGCAGGCGGCGATCAGATCTTCCAGGTCCTGGTAGATCAGCCAGTCGGCGCCGATCAGCTTCGCCACTTCGTCGTTGCTGCGGCGGGCCGCGACCAGCTCGCTGGCCGCCGGCATGTCGATGCCGTAAACGTTGGGGTATTTCACCGGCGGCGCGGCCGAGGCGAAGTACACCTTGCGCGCCCCGGCCTCGCGCGCCAGGTCGATGATCTGCGCCGAGGTCGTGCCGCGTACGATGGAATCGTCGACCAGCAGAACGTTCTTGTTGCGGAATTCGAGATCGATGGCATTGAGCTTGGAGCGCACCGATTTCGAACGCTGCTCCTGGCCGGGCATGATGAACGTGCGGCCCACGTAGCGGTTCTTCACGAACCCCTCGCGATACTTCACGTTGAGGTGCTGCGCGACCTGCATGGCGCTGGTGCGGCTGGTGTCGGGGATCGGGATGACCACGTCGATGTCGTGGTCCGGCCGCTCGCGCAGGATCTTCTCGGCCAGGCGGTCGCCCATGCGCATGCGCGCGCGGTGCACCGAGATGTTGTCGATCAGCGAGTCGGGGCGCGCGAAGTACACGTACTCGAAGATGCACGGCGCGTGGCGCGTGGCGGTGGAACACACCTGCGAGTGCAGCCGGCCGTGCACGTCGATGTACACGACTTCGCCCGGCGCCACGTCGCGCACCAGCTTGAACCCCAGCATGTCGAGCGCGACGCTCTCGGAGGCCAGCATCCACTCGGCGCCCTTCGGGGTCTCGCGTTGCCCGAGGACCAGCGGCCGGATGCCGTTCGGGTCGCGGAAACCGAGCAGCCCGTGGCCGATGATCATCGCCACGACCGCGTAGCCGCCGCGGCAGCGGCGATACACCGCACCCACCGCGGAGAAGATGTCGGCCGGCGTGACGCGCGGCGTCCCGACGCGCTGCAGCTCCGAGGCCAGCACGTTCAGCAGCACCTCCGAGTCCGACGTGGTGTTCAGGTGACGGCGGTCTTCGCGCTCGATGACTTCGGCGAGCTCGCGCGCATTGGTGAGATTGCCGTTGTGCGCCAGGCAGATGCCATACGGCGCGTTGACGTAGAAGGGCTGGGCTTCGGAGGCACTGTCACAGCCGGCGGTCGGATACCGCACGTGACCCATGCCCATGTTGCCCTTGAGCGCCTGCATGTGGTGCTGTTCGAACACGTCGCGCACCAGGCCGCGGCCCTTGCGCGTGAACAGCTCGCCATCCTGGACGGTCGCGATGCCGGCGGCGTCCTGGCCGCGGTGCTGCAACACCGTGAGCGCGTCGTAGATGCGCTGGTTGACGCCACTGGTCCCGACGATTCCGGTGATGCCGCACATTCGGTGTTCCTCAGGTGGCGGGGAGGTGCTTCTCGAGACGCTCGAGGTTTTCGCCGACGATGCCGCGCAGGGCGTCGGCCACCCCGCTGGCATACGGCAGCAGGCGCGAGCGCCGCCAGGAAGGGTCCTCGTCCATGCGCAGCGCCTGCACCGCGATCGTGAAGGCCCCCACGATGACGATGCCGCGCACGATGCCGAAGACCAGGCCGAGGAAGCGATCCATGCCCGCGAACATGGAGACGCGAACGTAATGTCCAAGTACCGTCGCCACCGCGCCGCCCAGCAGCAGCACGAAAACGAAAATGATGACGCGCGCCGCCCAGATCCGTAGGGGAGACCCTACGAGCACCCCGCCCAGGTGCGACTCCAGCGAGCTGGCGAAGCTCCAGGCCAGCACGATGGCCAGGAACCAGGTGATGACGGCGATGGATTCGCGGAGCAGGCCCCGGATGAGGCCCATGATGGCGGAGATGACGATGATGGCGAGGATGATGTAGTCGACTGCGATCATGAGTCTGGCTGCGACGCCCTCGAGCAGGCGCGGCATTGTACTCGGGAAGAGGTGCCGGGTGGGGAAAGTGGGGATTGCGAACTAATCGGCAGAATTCTGCCGGCGATCGGCGCAATCCCCACTTTCCCCACCCGGCACCTCTTGCTCAGGAGATCGGGACGATGCTCCCGGACTGCCCTGCCCGCTTGAGCTGGCTCGCCAGCGCCTCCGCCGACGCACGGTCGCGCGTCGGGCCGACACGGACGCGGTACAGCTCACGGCCCTGGCTGGTGATGGGCGCGATGAACGCGGTGAACCCCTTGGCTTTCATGTCGCGTACCAGTCGCTCGGCGTTGTCGCGGCTGCCGAAACTGCCGAGTTGCACCACGAAGTTGCCGCGGGCCGGCGCAGTCGCGGCTGGAGCACTGGATGCGGGCGGAGCCCGCGGCTCGACCTTCGGCGCAGGCTCGGCAGGCGCGGGCCGTGTCGCGGGACTCGCGGGGCCGACCGACGGCGCGGGCGCCGAGGGCCGCGCCGACGCCGCCGCATCACGGTTCGGCGCCGACTCGTCATTGGAATCGGCCGACGATGGCGCTGCATCCACCGGCGTCACCGGCGGCAGGTTGACGGGTGCATCCTGGGCCGCCGTCGAGGCGGGCGGCGCCGTGCCCGGCGCATCGAGATCGATGGTGTAGCGGCGCAGACCTTCGTCACCGGACGCTGCGGCCGGCTGCGCGTCGCGCGGCCCGGTGAGCAACTCCGGCACCAGCAGCACGAACAGTGCGACGACGATGATCGCGCCGGTCAGCCGCTGCTTGGCCCTGGATTCCATGTCGCGAACTATATCGCAAGGAATTCGAGCGCCGGGCCGACCGTCAGGAACGAGCCGAACACCAGCACGCGATCACCCGGTCTTGCCGCCGCGCGCGCCGTGCGGCAGGCCTCGGTCACATCGCGCGTGTGTGCCAGGATGTCGGCACCCGCGGGCAGCGCGGCGGCGATCTGTTGCGTACTCACGGCACGCGTGCCTTCGAGCGTGGTGAGGATCCATGCATCGATCTCGCCCGCGAGCCGGGCGGTGATGCCGTGAATGTCCTTGTCGCCGAGGATTCCGCAGACGGCGAGCGTACGCCGCGCGCGCGGCAGCGCGCGCAGGTTGTCGCGCAGGATTTCCGCCGCCGGCACGTTGTGGGCGACGTCCAGGATCCACTCGACGTCACCTGCGATCCGCTGAAATCGCCCGGCGACTCGCGC
>DASTHJ010000437.1:0-2452 GCA_035718265.1 Steroidobacteraceae bacterium
GCGAAAAGTCCTTTTCGCCAGTTTCGCCACCCGGCACCAACATCCCGCTAGATATTCCGCCGCTTGAGCTCCGCGATGAGGTGGTCCGTCGACCGCACCGCCATCGCCATGATGGTGAGCGTCGGGTTCTGGCAGCCGCCCGAGGGGAATCCGGAGGCGTCCATCACGAACAGGTTCTTGATGTCGTGCGTCTGCTGGAACTGGTTCAGCACCGACTGCTTCGGGTCGCTGCCCATGCGCGCGCCGCCCATCTCGTGGATGCCGTAACCCGGGATGCGATCCTCGTGGAAATACGTGCGGATGTTCTTCGCGCCCGCCGCCTCGAGCATCTCGCCGGCGCTCACCGCCATGTCGCGGATGATCGCCTTTTCGTTGTCGCCCCAGGTCATGTCGATGTGCAGCACCGGAATGCCGAACACGTCAGTGACGTCCTTGTTGATCGTCATGCGGTTGTGCTTGTACGCCAGGCACTCGCCGAACCCCGCGAACTCCAGCGTCCACTGCCCGTCTTTCACCGCATCCTTGTACGCCTGCCCGAAACCCGGCGCGCTCATGCGAAATCCCAGCTGACTCCCGCCCTGGAACCCATAGCCGCGCACGAAATCCTTGTGCCGCGGCCCCTTCGCCGTATTGCGAAACCGGATCACGTACAGCCCGTTCGGCCGGTGCGCCGTGTTCATGCTCGGCTTGCCCGGCATGTCCGGGAACTCACCCGCGCCACCGCCCGCGACCCACATGTGGTCCATCAGGTATTCGCCGAGCACGCCGCTGGAGTTCGCCAACCCGCCCGGCGCGGAGTTGAGCAGGATGCGCGTCGATTCCAGCGCCTGCGCACACAGCACCACGACCCTGGCGCGGATCTCGCGCGTCTCGCGCGTCACGCGATCCACGTAGGTGACGCCGCGCGCCTTGTGGGTCTTCTTGTCCATCACCACCTGGTAGACCATGGCGTTCGGGATGTGCGTGCACTTGCCGGTCTTGAGCGCGTCCGCGACGGTGGTGAACGCGGAGTTGAAATAGGAGTGCGTCACGCAGCCGCGCTCGCACGGGCCGCAATAGTGGCAGGGCGCGCGGCCGTTGATGGGCTTCGTCAGGTTGGCGACGCGGCCGATGGTCAGCGTGCGCCCGAACTTCGCCTTCACGGCCTCGCGCACGTGCTGCTCGACGCAGGTCAGTGCCATCGGCGGCAGGAACTTGCTGTCCGGCAGCTCGGGATTGTTCTCGACCATGCCGGAGATGCCGACGTAGTCCTCGACCAGTTCGTAGTACGGCACCAGGTCCTTGTAGTCGAGCGGCCAGTCGGCGCCGTGTCCGTCGAAGGAATAGCCCTTCAGGTCCTGCTGCGAATAGCGATAACTTTGCCGGCCCCAGACATTGGTGCGCCCGCCGGTGACGCGCATGCGGCCCTGCCACGAGAACGGCCGGCCCTCGGGCGTGGTGTACGGCTCGTCGATGTCGTTGCAGAACCAGCTCTCGTTGTATTCGGTGCAGGCATAGCAGTCCTTCTGCACGGGTCGCTTGCGGCGGATCAGATGCTCGGCGCGCGCCTGGTACTTGAGCTCGTAGGGCTGCACGTGCTCGCGGTAGTCGCCGTCGGTCAGCGGCCGGCCCGCGCACACCAGCGCGACGCGCATGCCCGCTTCGCTCAGGCGCTTGGCGGCCCAGCCGCCCGACGCGCCGGAGCCGACGACGATCGCATCGTATTCCTCGGGATGAGTCATGATCTGCACGCGCGCGTACCTCGAGATGACTTGGCGATGGAAGGAGTCGGACTATACTGCCGCGACGAGGCGGGGCGAAGGAGATCGTGATGAGCGACGACGTACGTGATGCAGCCGTGAATGCAGATCCGGGCCAGGGACCGCTGCGGCATTTTCGTCTCGGGCGTCGTGTGGTGTTGCAGTCGCTCGCGACGGGCGCCGGCGTGGCCGCGTTCGCGTTGCCGGCGACTGCGGCGCACGTGCATCACGCGGCGGCGGCGGCATCTGCTGCTGCGGCGCCGAATGCCGCGGACGCCGCGAGTGGCGGCGCGACTTCATCGCGCGTCTATCTGGATCAGCACGCCTTCGACACGCTCGCGCTGCTGAGCGAGCAGATCGTTCCCGGCTCGCGTGATGCGAAAGTGGCCGAGTTCCTCGACCGCCTGCTCGCGGTGGAATCGACGGACACGCAGAAGCGCTTCACGCAGGTGATCGGCACGTTCGAGCGCGAAGCGCGCGAGGCGCACGGCAAGCCCTGGAAGTCGCTGACGGCGGCGGAGGCGACGTCCTTGCTGACCGCGATTTCCACGAAGCCCTCCGGCGATGCGACGCGCGAGGCGTTCGACGCCATCAAGGGTGCCGTCGCCGAGACCTACTACTCGACCGAAGTCGGCATGAAGGAGCTGGGGTGGAGTGGCGGCGTGGCGTTCGCGCCGCCCGAGCCGTGCCGCGCCTGAAATGGGGACAGTCCC
>DASTHJ010000438.1:0-2094 GCA_035718265.1 Steroidobacteraceae bacterium
TGCTGCAGGAGATCGCCAAGCGCGTGCGCGCCGCGGTCCGCCCGGCGGACATCGTGGTGCGCATGGGCGGCGACGAGTTCGTCGTGGTCCTGCACAAGGTGAATTCGCCGGACGAAGTCGGCATCGCGGCCACGCGCATCAACGAGGTGCTGTCCGCGCCGGTGATGATCGACGGCCGCGCGCTGGTCGCGACCGTGTCGATCGGCGTGAGCCTGTTCCCGCGCGATGGCGCCACCATGGGCGAGCTGCTCAAGCATTCCGACACGGCGATGTACCAGGCCAAGGACCTGGGCCGGAACAACTTCCAGATCTTCAGTCCGCAGATGGATCGCACGCTCAAGGAGCGCGTCGCCATCGAGTCGAGCCTGCGCGCCGGCATGAAGCTGCAGCAGTTCGACGTGCACTACCAGCCCATCATCGACATCCAGTCGCGGCGCGTCGCGGGGCTCGAGGCCCTGCTGCGCTGGAAACACCCGGCGCAGGGCTACGTCTCGCCGGAGCGCTTCATCGAAGTGGCGGAGGAGACCGGCCTCATCATTCCGATCGGCCAGTTCGTGCTCGAGCGGCTGGGCCGCGACATCAATGCCTGGCGCGACCAGGGCGCACACCTCGTGCCGGTCAGCATGAACGTGTCCGCCGTGCAGCTCGAGCGCACCAGGCTGCGCGAAGTCATGCTGCAGGCGATGGAGCGCTTCAACATCGGGCCGCAGCTCATCGCGCTCGAGCTCACCGAAGGCTCGCTGTTCGAGACGCGCACCGGCGAGTTCCGCGAGGACGCGCTGGCGTCCTTGCGCGACCTGGGCGTCAAGATCGCCATCGACGACTTCGGCACCGGCTATTCCTCGCTGTCGTACCTGAAGCGCTGGCGCGTCGATTCGCTGAAGATCGACCGCAGCTTCGTGCGCGACATCGCCACCGATCCGTCCGACCACGCCATCGTCAGCGCCATCGTCGCGATGGCGCGCAGCCTCAACATCCAGGTGGTCGCCGAGGGCATCGAGACCTGGCAACAGCTCGACATCCTGCGCGACATGGGCTGCAGCCTGGCGCAGGGATTCCTGTTCGCGCGGCCCTGCAGCGCCGCCGAAGCCGTCCGCTACCTGAAGATCGATCCGCTCGACCTGCTCGAGAACGACTGGCAGAACGACTCGCTCGCCGAGACCGGCTGAGCGGGCCGCCTAACTTCAGCGTCATCCCGGTTTCGCGCCAAATCTGAAATACTCCGGGCCCTGTCTTCCCGCCGGAGATCGACGTGCGTTCATGGAAGTTCGTAGTGGCATGCCTGATGGCATGCGCCGCCAGCGCCGATGAGCAGGCCGGACGCGAGACGCTCAACGCCACGTTGTGGATGCAGCGCGCGCCCGAATACCGCGCCTTGACCGAGCAGGTGTATCGCGTGGCCATGCAGAAGATCGCCGCACCCGCGGCGGGCAGCGCGGCGCTCGAGCAGCAGGGTCTCGCCGCCGACGTGCTCGCGCGCCTGCCGACGGCCGTGGTCATGGATCTCGACGAAACCGTGCTCGACAACACCGTCTACCAGGCGCGGCAGCTGCAGGCCCACGCCAACTTCGATCCGAAGACCTGGGGCGAGTGGGTGGGCGCGGGCGAGGCGGAGGCCATCCCCGGAGCGCGCGAGTTCATCGCCGCCGCCCGGCAGCTCGGACACACGGTGTTCTTCCTGAGCAACCGCGACTGCGTGACACCGGCCCCCACGGCCGACGACCCCTGTCCGGCGAAGACCGCGACATTGAACAACCTGGTGCGGCTGGGGATCGATCTCGCGCCGGATCCGGAGCACCTGTTGTTGCGCAAGGAGCGGCCGGAGTGGAGCGCGAGCGCCAAGACAGAGCGTCGCGCATTCATCGGGGAGAAGTACCGCATCATCGCGCTGGTCGGCGACGACCTCGGCGACTTCGTCGATCCGAAGGTGTTCGCGGGCGATCGCGCACGGCTGGAAGCGCATTTCGGCACGGACTGGTTCCTGCTGCCGAACCCGATCTACGGCTCCTGGACGGCGCCCTATGAATCCCTCGAGGCCAAGTACGCCGGCCTGCGCACGGCAGAGCCGGTGCTCGACCTGCCGGGTATCGGCGT
>DASTHJ010000439.1:0-2063 GCA_035718265.1 Steroidobacteraceae bacterium
ACGTCGGCCGGCTGGCGCTCGCCTGGAAGTACGACACGCACGAAAAGGGCGACACGCAGACGCAGCCCATCGTCGTGGCCGGCGTGATGTACGCCTACACGCCCACGCACAAGGCCATCGCGCTCGATGCGGCCAGCGGAACGCTGCGCTGGACTTTCGATCCGGGCATCGCGGGCACCGGCGCGAATCGCGGCCTCATGTACTGGCGCGCCGGCGCCGATGCGCGCGTGTTCGCCGCGGTCGACAATTACGTGTACGCGCTCGACGCGCGCAGCGGCAAGCCGATCCCGGGTTTCGGGCACGAGGGCCGCATCGACCTGCGCGAGGACCTCGGGCGGGAGCCCGCCGAGCAGTCCGTGCGGCTGACGACGCCGGGCGTGATCTTCCGCAACCTGATGATCCTCGGCGGGCGCGTCAGCGAGAATCTGCCCGCCTCACCCGGCTTCGTGCGCGCCTACGACCTGCGCAGCGGCGCGCTGCGCTGGACGTTCCGCACCATTCCGCGGCCCGGCGAACCGGGTTACGAGACCTGGCCGAAGGACGCCTGGCAATACATCGGCGGCGCCAACAGCTGGCCGGGCATGACGCTCGACCCGCGACGCGGCGTGGTCTACGTGCCCACAGGATCGGCGGCGTCGGATTTCTACGGCCGCAATCGCGCCGGCGACAACCTGTACGCCAACTGCGTGCTGGCGCTGGACGCCGCCACCGGCAGGCTGCGCTGGCACTTCCAGTTCGTGCGTCACGACATCCTGGATCGCGACCTGCCGAGTGCGCCGGCCCTGGTGACGTTGCGCCGCAAGGGCAAGCCGCCGCGCGACGTGCTGGTGCAGACCACCAAGCAGGGCTACGTGTTCGTGCTGGATCGCGACACCGGCAAGCCGGTGTACCCGGTCGAGGAGGTGCCGATGCCCGCCTCGGACGTGCCCGGCGAAACCACCTCGCCCACCTGGCTGCGGCCCACCACGCCGGCGCCGTATGCGCGCCAGCGCCTGACCGCCGACACGCTCACCACGCGCACCGCCGCGGCCAATCGCTGGGCGCGAGCCGAGTTCGCGAAGCTGCGCAGCGACGGACCCTTCAAGCCGCTGACCGTCGGCACCGACACGACTATCTACCCGGGCTTCGATGGCGGCGCCGAATGGGGCGGACCCGCCTGGGATCCGGAAACCGGGCTGCTGTACGTCAACGCCAACGAGATGGCCTGGGTGGGATCGCTGGCCGTCAACGACGTCGGCCGCAGCACCGGCAAGTCGCTCTACCTGCGCGATTGCGCCGCCTGCCATGGCGACAGCGGACGCGGCTCGCCGCCGCAGTTCCCGGCGATTGCCGCATGGCACGCGCGCATGAGCCTGGGGCAGTTCCGCGAGCGCGTGCGCCAGGGCGGCGGACGCATGCCCACGTTTCCAACCCTGCAGGAGGAAGCGCTGGTTGCGATCGCGCGCTACCTCGACAACGGCGAGGACATTCCGGCCGGCAAGCCGGATACCTCACCCGCCAACCAGCCGTACCGTTTCACCGGCTACCGGCGCTGGCTGGATCCGGAGGGTTACCCGGCGGTGGGCATGCCCTGGGGCACGCTGAGCGCGATCGAGCTCGCCACCGGCAAATACGCATGGCGCATTCCGTTCGGTGAATTCCCCGAACTCGCGGCGCGCGGCATGAAGGACACCGGCAGCGAGAACTATGGCGGACCACTGGTGACCTCCGGCGGGCTGCTGTTCATCGGCGCGTCGATCCACGACCGCAAGTTCCGCGCCTTCGACAAGCGCACCGGCAAGCTGCTCTGGTCGGCGGCGCTGCCCTTCTCGGCGGACGCCACGCCGATCACCTACCAGGTGAAGGGCCGGCAGTACGTGGCCATCTTCGCGAGCGGCGGCAAGGAACGTGATGGACCGGCCGGCGGTGTGTACCTCGCCTACGCGCTGCCGCAAGGCGGCAAGCCGCCGCGCCGCTGAGCCTGCCTCAGGCCCGCGGCACGAAGTTCAGCGCCACGGAATTCATGCAGTAGCGCAGTCCGGTCGGATCCGGGCCGTCGTCGAACACGTGCCCGAGATGCGCAT
>DASTHJ010000440.1:0-2043 GCA_035718265.1 Steroidobacteraceae bacterium
ACGGCCATGGCGCCGAGCGCCAATGAGCAGATCTTGCGGTTCATGTGAGACTCCCTGGGAGACAGGTCGTATTCTTCTCGGGGGCGCGATCTTAACATTCCGTCGGCGCGCCGGCCGTCACCGGTTCTGTGACGAATTCCCGCGATTGCCCGGACTCAGGGTGCCTCGCGGCGGGTCAATTCTCCCTCGGCGGAGATGCTCAACATTCCCTGCGGAAACGCCGCCTCCGTGAGATCGCGCAGCAACGTGACGGCGGCCCGCGCGGGATCCGGCGACGGGCCGGCGGGACGGATCTGCACGGTCGGCTCGAGGCGGCCCGAGACGAAGCGGCCCTGGTCATCGAGCTCGCACAGCAGCACGGCCGCGATGCCGCGAATGCCTTCCACGCTGATGCCGTAATAGGTCGCGAAATTGCCCAGGCTGTAGGCGATCAGCCGCTCGCGATACAGCTCCACCGGCCGCAGGACGTGCGGACCATGACCGATCACGAGGTCGGCGCCGGCATCGACCATGGCGTGCGCGAATTCGACCACGTTGCCGCGGTCCTCGCCGGCGAAGATTTCGCGCGTGAAGGGCAGCACCTCGGCGCCGTTGCCCTCCGCGCCGCCGTGGAACGACACGATGACGATGTCGTGCATGGCGGCGAGCTGCTGCACCAGCGGCAGGCCGATCTGCGGATCGTTGAGGGAATTGGAACCGACGTTCGGCGCGAATGCGACCAGCGCCACGCGCCGCCCGTTGGCGATCCAGCTGGCGACCGTGCCTTCCCGCCCCGAATGGCGGATGCCGACGGCGTCGAGCGCGGCCATGGTCGAGGAGCGACCCTCCTCGCCGAAATCGCGCGCGTGGTTGTTGGCCAGGCTCATGACGTCGAAGCCCGCGTCCGCCAGATACCGCGCGTAACGCGTCGGCGTGCGGAACAGGAAGCAGAGGCGCGTGTCCTTGCATTGCTTGACCGGCTCGCCACCGTCCTGCAGCACGCCTTCGAGATTGCCGAAGGTCACGTCGGGCTGCGAGAGGATCGGCGTCAGCGCGGCCAGGAAGCCGACGCCGTCGTCGTCGGGCAGGATGTTCTCCGGAAAATCCGTGCCCATCATGATGTCGCCCACCGCCGCGAGCGTCAGCCCCGGATGCGTGGGTTGCGGCAGCGGCGCCGGTGGCGGCGTCTCGGGCGCCGGAGGTGGCGCGGGCGGCGGCTGTGTGGCGCAACCCGCGGCCAGCAGCAGCGAGGCCAGCGGTGCCGGTCCCAGCCAGGCGCGCAGATTTCGCCGCGGCAGGCGCACGCTCATTCGCCGACGCGGATCACGAGCGCGTCGAGATCCGCGGCGCGCAGGCGCGCCCGCAGGCGGTTGAGCTCGGCGAGATCGGTGATCGGGCCGATGCGCACGCGATGCCAGACGTCGTCGTCGACGGCGACGCGCTGCACGTTGGCGTCGATGCCCTGCAGCTTGAGCTGCGCGCGGATGCGGTCCGCCTCGGCCTGCTGGCGATAGCTGCCGGCCTGCAGCACGTAGACGCCCGGCCGTTCGATTTTCGCCGGCACGTTGTCGCGCTCGCGCGAGACTTCGCGATCCTTCTCCGGCACCACTACCTCGAAATTCGGCAGCATGTCGTAGAAGTCGTAATTCCGGGCGCTGTCTTCCAGCTCGCCGGCGGTCGCGTCCTTGTCGGGCCGCGGCTCGGGCCGCGGTACCTCGGTGGTTGCCTTCGCGGCCGAGTCCTCGCGATAGTTCCGCCAGACCAGCATCACCACCGACAGCGACAAGCCGACCGCCAGCCCGAAACCGAATTCACGGAAGCGCGAGATCCTGAGCGGCATGGAGCTGCCGCGCGTGCGCTTGAAATCCCGGCTGGTGATCTTGGCGGCCAGTGCGTGCTCCTACATCGATTCCGGCGCGGACACGCCCAGGATGCCGAGGCCGTTGCGGATGACCTGCTGCACGGCCAGCACCAGCGTCAGGCGCGCGTTGCGCAGGTCCGCGTCCTCGACGATCCACTTCTCGGCGTTGTAATAGGTGTGCAGCGTGTTCGCAAGATCGCGCA
>DASTHJ010000441.1:0-16017 GCA_035718265.1 Steroidobacteraceae bacterium
GCGCGCCGGGCGCGTTACCCGTTCCTCTGGCGGCGCGTCGAGTGACGGTTTCCGGCGGCCTCCGGTATAGTCCGGGCCATGTGGGAAATCGTGCGGGCCGGCGGCCCATTCATGTGGCCGATCATCATCTGCTCGATCGCGCTGGTCGGTATCGTCCTCGAACGTCTCTGGACCCTGCAACGCAAGCGCGTGCTGCCGCAGGAGCTCATCAAGAAGGTTTCCGAGCTCGCGGACCGCAACCAGGTCAACCCGAAGGTCATCGAGGCGCTGGAGAAGAATTCGCCGCTCGGGCGCGTGCTGGCCGCGGCGCTGGCGAACCGGCATCGTGGCCGTGACATCATGATGGAGCGCGTCGAGGACGTGGGCCGGCACGTGGTGCACGAGCTCGAACGCTTCGTGAATTCCGTCGGCACGATCGCCAGCATCTCGCCCTTGTTAGGGCTGCTCGGCACGGTCACCGGCATCATCGAATCGTTCCGCGCCGTCATGCTGGGTGGCATGGGCGATCCGCGCATGCTGGCCAGCGGCATCTCCGAGGCGCTGGTGTGCACGGCGGCCGGCCTCACCGTGGCGATCCCGGCGTACATCTCGTTCCGCTACCTGCGCGGCAAGGTGGAGCGCATCGTGGTCGAGATGGAGAAGATCGCGGTGAACTTCGCGGACTCGCTGGGCGCCGAGATCCAGGGCGGTGAATCCGACGGGGGCATCGCGCGCACCGCATGAGAATGCAATCGCAAAAGCCGAAGGACGATCCGGAGATCAACCTGATCCCGCTGATCGACATTTCGCTGCTGCTGGTCATCTTCTTCATGCTGACCTCGACGTTCATGCAGGAAGGCCGCCTCAAGATCGAGCTGCCGCAGGCGAGCCTCGCGCCCACTGGTCGCCAGAAGACCGATCCGCTGGTGGTGACCGTCACGCAGGCGGGCAGCTACCGGGTCAACGATCGCGAGCTCATCAATTCGTCGCCGGACACGCTGCGCGCCGCCATCCAGGAAGTGGCCGGCGCGGATCGCAACAAGCCGGTGACCGTGCGCGCCGACGGCCGGGCCACGCACCAGTCGGTGGTGACCGCCATGGACGTGCTCGGCAAGCTCGGCTTCGTGCGCATCAACATCGCGACGGTCGAAGACTCCAGCGCGCAGCAATGAGTCCGCGGACGTGAGCCCCGGACGCGAGCCCCCGAACGTGAGCACGCCCGCGGCGCCGCCGATGAGCCCCGGGCGCGTGTATCGGCGGCTGCTGTCGTACGCCTGGCCATTCCGCGCCACTTTCCTGGTCGGCGTGCTCGGCATGGCGCTGTTCGCGGCCACCGATGCGACGCTGGCGCTGTTCGTCAAGCAATTCGTCGACGGCACGTTCTACGAGAGGAACGAGCGCGTGCTGTGGCTGGTGCCGATCGGCGCACCGGTGCTGTTCCTGCTGCGCGGGCTGGGCGACTACATGTCGGTGTATTTCCCCGGCCGGGTGGGGCGCCGGGTCATCAAGGCGATCCGCCACGACCTGTTCGGCCACTACCTGGCGCTGCCGACGCGCTACTACGATCGCGAAGGCACCGGGCACCTGCTCTCACGGCTGACGTACAACGTCGAGCAGGTGGCCGAGGCGGTCACCAAGTCGATCACCTCGCTGATCCGCGACACGCTCACGATCATCGGGCTGCTGAGCGTGGTGGTGTGGCTCAACTGGAAGCTGGCGCTGTTCGTGCTGGTGCTGGCGCCGCCGCTGTCCTGGCTGATCCGCAACGTCAGCCGCTCGTTCCGCCGCTACAGCGGCCGCATCCAGGCGTCGATGGGCGACGTGACCAGCTCGGTCAAGGAGGCGCTCGACGGCCATCGCGTCATCAAGGTGTTCAATGCGCAGGACGCCGAGACCGCCGACTTCGAGAAGATCAACGAGCACAACCGCAGGAGCAACATGAAGCTGATCGCGGCGCGCTCGATCAGCAATCCGGTGGTGCAGTTCATCGCCTCGCTGGGGCTCGGCGGCATCCTCTGGGTGTCGCTGCACCAGATCCAGTCCGGCGCGATGTCGCCGGGTGACTTCATGGGATTCATCACGGCGGTGCTGATGACCACGGCGCCGCTCAAGCGGCTCATGGATTCCTTCGCGCCGCTGCAGCAGGGGCTGGCGGCGGGCGCGAGCATCTTCGAGGTGCTGGACGAGCCGCCCGAAGACCTGAAGTCGGGTCGGGCGCTCGGACGGGTGTCCGGCGAGCTGGAATTCCGCGACGTCAGTTTCGAGTACACGAGCGAGAAGGGCGGCGTGCTGCACGCGGTGGACCTGCGCGTGCCGGCCGGCCGGAACATCGCCATCGTCGGACGCTCCGGGTCGGGCAAGTCGACGCTGGTGGCACTCGTGCCGCGGTTCTACGACGTCACGTCCGGCGCCGTGCTGGTCGACGGCATCGACGTGCGCGAGTGCAACTTGCGCGACCTGCGCCAGAACGTCTCGCTCGTCAACCAGGACGTGCTGCTGTTCAACGATTCCATCCGCAACAACATCGCGTTCGGCGTGGCGTCGCCGGATCCGGCGGCGGTGGAGCAGGCGGCGCGCATCGCCTACGTGGACGAGTTCGCCGACCAGTTGCCGCAGGGGCTCGACACGCCGGTCGGTGAGCGCGGCTCGGCGCTCTCCGGCGGCCAGAAGCAGCGCATCGCGATCGCGCGCGCACTGCTCAAGGATGCGCCGATCCTGATCCTCGACGAGGCCACCTCCGCGCTCGACAACGAATCCGAGCGCCGCATCCAGCAGGCGCTGGTCGAGCTGATGCGCAACCGCACCACGCTGGTGATCGCGCATCGGCTGTCCACGATCGAGCACGCCGACGAGATCATCGTCATGGAGGAGGGGCGGATCGTCGAGCGCGGCACGCACGCCGAACTGGTGGCGCGCAACGGCGCGTATGCCGGCCTGAAGCGCGCCGAATTCCGCAACTGATATCCAGATGCGCCGCATGGAGAAGATGTGGTACGGCCGCACGGGTCCCGTGTGGCTGGTGCCGCTGTCGTTTCTCTATGGCGTCGTGATGTGGCTGCGCGGCGTGTCGTACCGGCTGGGCCTGCGCCACCGTGTCAAGGTGGCCGCGCCCGTGGTCGTGGTGGGCAATCTCACCGTCGGCGGCACGGGCAAGACACCGCTGGTCGCCTGGCTGTCGTCGCACCTCGCGTCCTGCGGCCTGCGCGTGGGCATCGTGTCGCGCGGCTATGGTGGCCGGGCGCGCGGCGTCACGCGCGTCACCGTGCACAGCCGGCCTTCCGAAGTCGGCGACGAGCCGCTGCTGCTGGCGCGGCGCGCCGCCGCCACCGTGTTCATCGGCCGCGATCGCGTCGCGGCCGCCAGGGCGGCGGTGGCCGACGGTGCCGACGTGGTGCTGAGCGACGATGGCTTGCAGCACCTGGCGCTGGTCCGGCAATGCGAGATCGTGGTCATCGACGGGCAACGCGGCTTCGGCAATGGCTGCCTGCTGCCGCGCGGCCCGCTGCGCGAGAGCCCGCGGCGCCTGCGCCGCGTGAATGCCGTCGTGGTGAACGGCGCGATCACCGCCGCGGATTTCAGGCTGCCGAAATTCGTCGATGGCACGCACTTCGAGATGCACATGCGGCCCGGCGATGCATTGCCGGTGGCCGGCAGCGGCGCGCTGCGCTCGCTGTCGAGCTTCCGTGGCAGCGGCGCGCACGCGGTGGCGGCCATCGGCAATCCGCAACGCTTCTTCGACATGCTGCGCGCCGCGGGCCTGACGATCTACGAGCACCCGTTCGCGGATCATCACGCGTTCAGGCCGGGCGACCTGAATTTCGGCGACAACCTTCCAGTGCTCATGACGGAAAAGGATGCCGTAAAATGCGCCGCGTTCGCCGACGCGCGCTGCTGGTACGTGCCGGTGACGGCGGAGTTCGCGGAAGGCGAGGCGCGCCGGCTCATCGACCTGGTGCTGGCGCGCGTCAAGGCATTCGAAACCGGACACTGACAACCATGGACGACAGGCTGCTCGACATCCTCGCCTGCCCGGTGTGCAAGGGGCCGCTCAAGTACCAGCGCGACGCGCAGGTGCTGGTGTGCCGCGCCGAGCGGCTCGCGTTCCCGATCCGCGACGGCGTACCGATGATGCTCGAGGAAGACGCGCGCCAGCTGGCGCACGACGATCCGCTGCTGGAGCGCTGAGTGACTTTCAAGGTCGTCATTCCCGCGCGCCACGATTCCTCGCGATTGCCGGGCAAGGTGCTGCTGCCGCTCGCGGGCAAGCCGATGCTGCAATGGGTGCACGAGCGCGCGCTGGGCTCGAAGGCCGGCGAAGTCGTCGTGGCCACCGACGACGAGCGCGTCGCGGACGCCGCGCGGGCCTTCGGCGCCGAGGTGGCGATGACGGCGCGCCGGCACGTGTCCGGCACGGATCGCATCGCCGAAGTGGCGGCGAACCGCGGCTGGGCGGAGGAAGACATCGTGGTCAATGTCCAGGGTGACGAACCGCTGATTCCGCCGGCGGTCATCGACCAGGTCGCGCAGCTGCTCGGCGAGCATGCCGGCGCGCAACTGGCGACGCTGGCCGCGAAGATCGACCAGCCCAACGAGCTCAACGATCCGAACACGGTCAAGGTGGCCTGCGACGTCGTGGGGCGCGCGCTGTATTTCTCGCGCGCGCCGATCCCGTGGAATCGCGATGCGCCGGGTACGCTGACGCCGGCGGCGCTGCGGCACATCGGCATCTACGCATACCGGGTCGGGGCGCTGCGGCGGCTCGCCGCGCTGCCACCGGGCCGGCTGGAGCAGATCGAGAAGCTCGAGCAATTGCGGGCGCTCGAGAATGGCATGGAGATCCGCGTGGCGCTGGCCGTCGAACTGCCGCTCGCCGACGTGAACACCGCGGCAGACCTGGAACGCGCCGAGCGCGCGCTGACGGTGCGACCCTGAACCTGGCCACGCTGACGGCGCTCAACCTGTACCCGGTGAAATCCTGCCGGGGCATACCGCTCGAGGCTGCACGGCTGAGCGGCACCGGGCTGGCCGACGATCGCCATTGGATGATGGTGCGGCCGAATGGGCGCTTCGTGACGCAGCGCGAGTTGCCGCGGCTGGCGTTGATCCGCACGGCCGTGGATGCCGCAGGATTGCGGCTGGAGGCGCCCGGCATGCCGCCGCTGTCCGTGCCGCGCGATCTGTCCGTCACGGCGCGCGACATCACGGTCTGGCGGTTCAAGGGCCGCGGCCTCGACTGTGGCGACGCCGCGGCCGGCTGGTGCACGACCTTTCTCGACACGCCGCTGCGGCTGGTGAGTTTCGATCCGTCGCAGACGCGCGAGTGCAGCCCGGAATGGACCCAGGGCCTGCGCGCGATCACCGAATTCGCGGACGGCTATCCCGTGTTGATCATTTCCCGCGCCTCGCTCGCGGAGCTCAATTCGCGGTTGCCGAAGCCGCTGCCGATGACGCGCTTCCGGCCGAACATCGTCGTCGACGGCATCGACGCGTACGGCGAGGATCGGATCCACGAGCTGCGCACCGAATCGGTGACCCTGCGCATCGTCAAGCCGTGCGTGCGCTGCGCGATCACCACCACCGATCAGGACACCGGCACGCGCGACGGTGCGGAGCCGCTGGCCACGCTCAAGACCTATCGATTCGACCGCGAGCTCGGCGGCGTGTGCTTCGGACAGAACGCCATCGTGACGCGCGGTGTCGGCGCGTCGCTGCACGTCGGCGAGAAGTTCGAGGTCAGCTGGAGAAGTTAGCGGAGAAAATTTCCACTCATCTCTGCCGCTGCGCCATGGTGACGGTGGCGCCGGCGTGCCGCGCGGAGTTGTACACCTCGACGCGGTCGCGACCCTGGGTCTTGGCGTAGTACAGCGCGATGTCCGCGCGGCGTGCCACCTGGTCGAACAGCACATCACCCACCTCGAAACTCGCGAGCCCCAGGCTGAGCGTGACGCCGACGTCCTGGTCGTCGATGCGCAGCGGCTGCTCGCGCAGCGTGGTGCGCAGCCGTTCCGAATTCTCGCGCGCCTGCTCCATGGTCGTGTCCGGGAACAGCACCAGGAATTCCTCGCCGCCATAGCGTCCGAACACCTCGCGCGTGTGCAGTGCCGCGCGCAGCGACACCGCGAGCCGCTGCAGCAGCTGGTCGCCGACCGCATGCCCGAAGCGGTCGTTGATCGACTTGAAGTGATCCAGATCGATGAGCCCGATGATCAGCGTGCCCTTGCCCTCGCGCGCGCGTGACAGAAATTCCACCGCCTTGCGCACGATCGCGCGGCGGTTCAGCAGGCCGGTGAGCTCGTCGCGCTCGGCGAGACGGATCAGCTCGGCGCGGTGGCGGCGGTTCGAGAGCAGTGCGTACCCGAGGAAGAAGGCGGTCACCAGCCCGGTCAACCCGGCGATGGCCACGAGCTGCGTGGTGCGCGTCTGGCTGTTGAGCCGCTCCTCGGCCAGCTTCTTGTCCTTCTCGAGCAGCGCGATCTTCTGCTTCTCCTGGTCGTTCTCGAACTGCACGCGCAGTTGCGCGACTTCGCGGATGCGATCCAGCGTGGCCTGCTCGCGCACCCGACGCAGGTATTCGCCCTGGTCGTTGAAGGCCGCCGCGTAGTCGCCGATGGCCGCGTGCGCGCGCGACCGCAGCTCGTAAAGCTCGGCGATGTCGTCGGCAGGTTGCGCGCCTCCGGGCGCGATGGCGCGGTCGAACTGCGCCACGGCGTCCTTCGAGCGACCCAGCGCGAGCATCAGCCGACCGCGCAATGCGGCGAGCGTGCGGTAGTCGTTGTCGTCCATGCCACTGGTCTGGCTGAGCGTGAGCTCGGCCCGGTCGCACCACTGGCCCGCCTCCTGCAGCGCATTGCGTTCGATCAGCACGCCGCACATGCGCAATTGCGAGAGGCCGGTGCCGACGCGATCGCCGACGTCGTCGTGGATCTGCAGCGCTTCCTGCGCGGCGACCAGCGCCTCGTCGAGCCTGCCGGACGCCTTGAGGATGGCGGCGCGGCGATCGAGCGCCGTGGCCAGGCGGATCTGCGCGTTCTGCTCGCGGAAGAACGCAATGGTCTGATCGGCGAGCGCCAGCGCCTGGGGATAGTCGCGCACCGAGAACTGCGCCATCGACAGGCGGCCGGCCGCCACCATGGCTTCTTCGCGGCTGGCATGGCGCCGCAGCAGCGCGTAGCCGCGCAGCAGGTCGTCGAGCGCCTGGTCGGGATTGCCGTCGCGGAAGTTCAGCCAGCCACGGTCGCGCAGCAGGCATCCGCGCGCCAGCGGCCGATCGCTGCCCACGGCTTCGATGAGGCGCGTCAGCTCGACCGTCGCCGCGTCGATGCCGCCGACGTTCGTCGCGACCAGCGCGCGCACGGTGCGCATGCGCACCGCCAGGTCCGTCATGTCACCGGGCGGCAGCAACGCCAGGCCCGCCTCGGCATGCGTGATGGTCTGGCGGCTGAAGCCCAGCTGCCGGGAAGCATCCGCGGCGATGGCATGCAGCGCGGCGCGGCGCGTGGGGGGCATGTCGGTGTCGGCGCTGATCGCGGCGGCCAGCTTCGGCAACGCCGCGGGAGGATCGCGGAATGCGAGCTCTTCCATCGCCGCGAGGTCGCCGGTCTGTGTGCCCACGCAGGCGGCGTGCACCTGTGTCACGCAGAGCAATGCCAGCAGGCAGCCCACCAGACACGCGAGCTGCGCCGGCACGCCGGCCGGGGCTCGCGCCTTGCCGGAGGCGAGCGGCGTCGCGGTCGCGCCCAAGCAGTCCTTGCGGCGCATCCCTGTAGAGCGCGGTGGGATCACGCCGGGTAGTTTACGCGCCCGCGCCGCGGAGCACTCAGCGCTGTTTGACCGAATCCGGGTTCTGCGCGGTTTTTTCCGCGCCCTGATCCTCGTCCAGCGGGATCGCGAAATATCCGAATCCGGAGCCTTCCGCGGTGTCCATGGTGACCAGCACCAGCAGCTCCTGCGGACCGGCGGCCGGCCTCGTGACCGACCATTGTTGCCGGTACACGTCGGCGGCCGTCGCCTTCTGCACGCGCAGCGGCGCCGCGGCGAGCTGCAGATTTTCCGCGCCGCTCACGGAGACTTTCAGGTTGCTGCCCGCCGAGCGCGGCACCGCCGCCAGGTGCAGCGTGACCGGCCGGCCCGGCGCCGGCGGTGCATCGAACTGGTATCGCAGGCTGACCGGCACGCTGATCTTGGAACTGGCGCGCGCCACGCGCATCGACCCGACGGCAGGCTCACCGGGAGAGGCGGTGGGTTTGGGAACGGGCGAAGGCTCCTCGGGAGGAGGCGGTGTCGATTCGGGCTGATCCGGCGCCGCTGGAACCTCGCCGGGCGGCGCCTCATCGGAGGGCGCGGGTGCCGGGGTCGTATCCGGCGCCGGGGCTGGCGGTGTCGCCGGCATGCTGTCGGGCTCGGGCGCGGGAACCGCCTCCGGCTGCGGCGCACGGCCGCAGGCCGACAGGACGCCGAGCAGCAACACGGCCGGTGCCGAGCGCAGTGCAATCGCGAATGGATGAGCCATGGTGAGCCTCACTGGATCGTGACCGTCAGGTCATAGTCGCCCGGAGTGCCTTCGACCGGTTCACAACCGTTGGCGCAGTCGTACACGTCGATGAGGTATTCGGCAGCGGCCGAGTTGAAAGATTCCGTCTCGCTCGCTGCCGGACCATCCTGCCCGATCGCCTCCAGCTTCATCTGTGCCGGCGGGATCAGCCGGTACACCTTGAAGTCGACGTCGTGGTTGTTGGGGTTGCTCGACGTGGCCGTGATCGTGCGCATGCCGCCGGCCGAGGTGAAGCGCACGAAGCGGTGATTGCCGAGCTTGTTGCCGGAATCGCCCTCCAAATCAGGTCCGGCATCGTTGACGGTGCGCAGCATGACCGGCGGGCCGCCGACCGTGGCCGTGGTGTAGATCGGCAGGGCGGCGAGCTGCGGAACGGTGTCGGCGGGCACGTGGTCCTCGTTCGAGCCGAATGCATCGATGCCGGCGCTGTTGATGTTCTGGGCGCTGACCAGCGAGTCGATGGCGGCGGCGCTGCCGGCGTTCTGCGCCTTCAGCGCCGTGATGAAGCTGAAGATGGTGGTGAAGGCGGTCGTGCTCCTCTGCGCACCGGTCAGCACGTTCCAGATCGGCTTGAACCCCAGCGACAAGGTGTCGTTGGCGTCCGGCGAAGCATCGAAGACGTCCCACAGGATGGACCACACCGACGACTCGCTGCACCAGCAGCCATAGTTGCCGTTGACGCCAGGGCCCAAGGTCGGCGGATTGGCCTCCACGTTGAACACGCCCGAGCGCTGCACGAAGTTGCCCGAGTTGGGCGGCAGCTCTTCGACGAACGAATCGCGCGTGACCGGGTCGTCCAGCACCATCGCGCCGAAGGCATAGCCGAAGCCCTCGCCGAACGCCACGCGTGGATCGAGCTTGTCGCCGATGCCGTGCGTGCCCCCGATGCTGTCGGCGCGCGAAAAGTTGTGCTCGATGTAGTGGCCGAATTCGTGCGCGATCACGTGCGCGTCGAACTCGTCGGTGTCGCGCCGCACGTCGGCGGTGAGCACGATGTGCTGCAGCGGCGCGGAGCTGAAGAACGTGCCGTCGACGACGGTATTGTCCACGGCCCAGTCGACCACCAGCGGCGGGAACACCGCGCCCGGCGCCGCATCGAGCACCAGCTGATATCCCTGGTACAGCGTATCGAGGATCGCGAACGGGGCGGAGGCGCGCGTGCCGATCACTCCGCCGGTCGTGCTGAATCCCGAGGGAACCAGGACGTCGTGGACTCCGGAGCCGGCGTCGAACGCGAGGCCATCGGTGAATGTGTAGGGCGGCGTCGCGGTGGCGCTGTTGCCGAGATCCGCGACCGAGAAGTTCCAGGTGGGAGCCGCGCCGGTGCGCACCATCTGCGCGACGACTTCGATCGTCACGTTCGCGCCGGGGGTCACGGTCAGCCGATAGTCGCCGTTGCCATCCGTGCTGCCGCGAGCCAGCTCGGTGCCGCTGCCGCTGGCGAGCGCGCGCACCGTGACGCCGCGCGCCGGACGGGTCTGCGGATTGGCGTAGTCGAGGCCCGAGCTCAGCGTGGCGCCGAACGGAATCCGGACGAAGCGTACGCGTCCCGCAATGCAGCCTCCGGACAAGGGATTCAGGCTGACGTTGACCGTCGATGCGAGGCTGGTGGCGCCACGGTCGTCGGTCACCTTCAGGGAGAAAGTCAGCGAGCTCGCCGCGGCGACGCACGGCGAGGTGAACGTCGGCTGGGAACTGGAGTTGCTCGACAGCGCGACCCAGGTCCCCGCGGTCTGCGTCCAGGCGTAGCTCGCGATGGTGCCGTCGGAATCCTGGCTGGCGGTGCCGTCCAGCGTGACGACCACGCCCGCATCCACGGTCTGCGCGGGCCCGGCATTCGCCGTCGGCGGCACGTTGGGTGGCGGCGGCGGCGGCAGCGACGAACTACCGCCGCCGCCGCCGCCACCGCAGGCAGACAGCAGTCCGAGGGACGCGACCAGCGTGAGACCGGACAAACAGGCGCGCATACCGCCTTATACCGGCGCGCCCGTCGGCCGGCGAGTCCGGATCCGTCGCCGGGCGGCGCCTGGCGCGCCCGCAGCGGCGAAATTGTGCGAACAATCACGCCCGGATGAGGCCGACAGGCGGATCCGCCCCGGCGGAACGCGCTACGTCCACGCCCCATCTCCCCGGATGACGCCTCGGCGGGCAACATTCACCACGCATGAACCGCATCCTGCTCGTGTGCCTCGGGAACATCTGCCGCTCGCCGACCGCCGAGGGCGTGCTGCGCCACCTGGCGGCGCGCGAGTTCGCGGGATTGCCGCTGCACGTCGACTCGGCGGGCACGGCTAACTACCACGTCGGCGAGCCGCCGGACCGGCGCAGCGTGGCGGCCGCGCGCCGCCGCGGCTACGACCTGGCGAGCCTGCGCGCGCGGCAGATCGCGCCCGCCGATTTCGACCGCTTCGATTACGTGCTGGCCATGGATCGGCCGAATCTCGAGCAACTGCGGGTGCTCGGCGGCGGCGCCAGCGCGCGCATCGGGCTGTTCCTGCAATTTGCGCCGGAACTCGGCCTCGAAGAGGTCCCGGATCCGTACTACGGCGGGATCGAGGAATTCGAACGCGTGCTCGATCTTTGCGAGGCCGGCGCGCGCGGGCTGTTGCGCGCGCTGGCGGCCGGGCCGCGCTGAATCATCCGCGCAAAAAAAACCGCGCGTCCCGAAGGACGCGCGGTTTCCGATCATCCCGTCCTCATTCGTCGCGACGCGGTTCCGACGAGCCGTCCGGTGAGGACGACCAGACGACGTACGGCTTGGACGGCGGCGGCGGCGGCAGATCCAGCGGCGCCTGTGCAGCTTCGCCGCGGTTCTCGGCGCGCTCCGGGGGTGCTTCGCGCGGCGCCTCGCGAGGCGTTTCGTGCGCGCCTTGATCACGATGAGTCGAGCCGTGGCTGCCGTTCGCCTGCTGGTCATGGAATGCGCGCTCTTCGGGCGATGCCTCGCGGGCACCGCTGAACTCGCCTTCGCGCGATTCGCCACCGAACTGCTGCTGGCCGCCCTCGCGGTTGCGGCTTCCGCCACGACGTCCGCGCCGGCGGCGACGGCCGCGGCCTTCGCCGCGCGGGCTGTCACCAGCCGCAGGTCCATTGCCCGTGCCGGCGCTCTCGGCGGCACTGTCCGCCTCGGTGGCGCCGCCCGCAGCGCCGGCCGCCGCGGCTTGCGAAGCCGCCTGCTGCTCGCGCTCGCGTTGACGCTCGCGCTGGCGCTCACGTTGCGCCTGGCGCTCGGCCTCGCGCTGCTGGTCGCGCTCGCGATTCGCCTCGCGCTGCCCCTGGGCCTGCGCCTGCCCCGCGTCGCGGTGGCCATCCTTGTCGCGGTGGCGTCCACCATCCCGATGGCGCTCGCCTTCGCGATGGCGGTCGCGGCCGCCGTCGCGGTGACCATCCTTGTCGCGACGCCCGTGGGCGCTGCGGTCACGGCCGCGTTCTCCGTCGCGATGGCGATCGCCGTCACGATGGCGGTGCGAACGATCGCGGTCGCGATGACGCTGATCACGCTGCGAGCGCCGGCCTTCCTCGCGCGCCGGCGGCGCGCTGATCGCGCCTTCGGGCGGCTTGCCGGTGAACAGATAGACCAGGCGCTGCATGAAACTGAGGCCGGTCGGTGCCACCACGACGTTGGCGGCGGCGGCCGGCGCCGGCACGTGCACGATGACCGGCGCGGGCGTGCTCGGCGCCGTGGGCACCACCGCGGCCGGCTCCTGCTGCGGCTTCTCCTGCTTCGTACCGGAGGGATCGGCCACGGTGGGCCGCTCCGGCATCTTGTAGCTCAGCTGCTTGTTCTCGGGCAGGTCGATCTCGTCGTGGCGCACCCGGCGGATCGAATACTCGGGCGTCTGGATGAACGGATTCGGCACGACCAGCAGGTCGACTTCGCTCTTGTCCTCGAGCGTGCGCAGCCATTCGCGCTTCTCGTTCATCAGGTAGGTGGCGACTTCCACCGGCACCTGGGCGATGACCTGCGCGGTCTTCTCCTTGCGCGCCTCCTCGCCGATCAGGCGCAGGATGGCGAGCGTCATGGATTCGACCGAGCGGATGCTGCCGATGCCGGTGCAGCGTGGGCACACCAGGTGGCTCGATTCCCCGAGCGACGGACGCAGCCGCTGGCGCGACATCTCCAGCAGCCCGAAACGCGACAGGCGACCGATCTGGATGCGCGCGCGGTCCATCTTCACGGCGTCGCGCAGCCGGTCTTCCACGTCGCGCTGATTCTTCGGCGACTCCATGTCGATGAAGTCGATGACGATCAGGCCGCCGATGTCGCGGATGCGCAGCTGCCGCGCGATTTCCTCGGCCGCCTCCAGGTTGGTGTTGGTGGCCGTGGTCTCGATGTCCGAACCACGCGTGGCGCGCGCCGAGTTGATGTCGATGGACACCAGCGCCTCGGTGTAGTTGATGACGATGGACCCGCCGGAGGGCAGCTCCACCTTCTGCGCGTACGCCGACTCGATCTGGCTCTCGATCTGGAAGCGCGTGAACAGCGGAATGTCGTCGGTGTAGCGCTTGAGCTTGCGCTGCGCTTCCGGCGGCATGAAGCGCGTCATGTATTCCTGCGCGGTCGCGAACGTGGCGTCGTCGTCGACCAGCACCTCGCCGATGTCGTCGGTGAGGTAGTCGCGCAGCGAGCGCGTCACCGCGTCGCTTTCGCGATACACCAGGTACGGGGCGGGGCGGTCCTTGGTGGCCGCGTCGATCTGGTCCCACTGGTTCTTGAGGTTGTCGAGGTCCCACTGCAGTTCCTCGACGGCGCGACCGACGCCGGCGGTGCGCACGATGGCGCCCATGCCGTCGGGGATGCGCAGCTCGTCCATGACCTGGCGCATCTGGTCGCGATCCTCGCCCTCGATGCGGCGCGAGACGCCGCCGGCGCGCGGGTTGTTCGGCATCAGCACCAGGAAGCGGCCGGCGAGCGAGATGAACGTGGTGAGCGCGGCGCCCTTGTTGCCGCGTTCCTCCTTCTCGACCTGGACGATGACTTCCTGGCCTTCGGACAGCAGGTCGCGCATGTTGGCGCGGCCGCCGTCGGAATTCTTGCGGAAGTATTCCTTGGAGATTTCCTTCAACGGCAGGAAGCCGTGGCGCTCCGAGCCGTAATCGACGAAGCAGGCCTCGAGCGAAGGCTCGATGCGCGAGATCCGTCCCTTGTAGATGTTGGCTTTCTTCTGTTCCTTGGAGGGAATTTCGATGGCAAGGTCGTAGAGCTTCTGGCCATCAACCAGCGCGACGCGCAACTCCTCCTGTTGAGTTGCATTGACGAGCATTCTCTTCATTTGAATTGGACCCTAGTGTCTGTGGGGCCAACCCGATACCTACGGCGGATATCCTCACGGACGGCGAGGGCGAAAACCGCGCGGCGCGGAGTGCCAAGCCGTGAGGCCAAAGATTGTTGTGGGGCGCGTGAACGATCACGTTGTCTTCAGAGTCCGTCCCTTGCCGGGGCGGAGCGCCAGAACCCTTTGGGCTGCTTCACCGACGTCGCGCAGGAAGGGTCTTTTGGATCTCCATCCATGCGCTGCGTTTCGAGTGGGCCTTCGAGCGATGGCCTCGTTGCCGAGGACCAACTAACATGCGGTGGGCGTTCGTCGTATTGAAAGACAAGTCGCGCGCGCGCACCGCGGCATTGCGTCGTCACGCACAGAAAAGCTTTGCTGGGGACGACGACGGCGCGAATCATCGCACGAGATTTCAGTGAAAACAAGACGTTACGAATCGCGCGATGCTTTGGCGCCACAAATCCCCGCCGATTCGCCCCAACCCTCGTCAAAGGTCCGCCAGGTGGTCGTCGACGAGCGCGGCGCAGGCCAGCGGCTGGACAACTTCCTCGCCCGGACGCTCAAGGACGTACCGCGCAGCCACATTTTCCGCGTGATCCGCAAGGGCGAGGTGCGCGTCAACGGCAAGCGCGCCCGGCCCGAAACGCGGTTGCAGGCGGACGACACGGTGCGCGTGCCACCGGTGCGCACCGGGGGCCAGGCGCCGCCGCGGCGCGCGCCGGCGAGCCTGGTCGAGAGCATCGCGGGCGCGGTCGTGCACGAGGATGCGCAATTGCTGGTCATCGACAAGCCCGCGGGCGTGGCCGTGCACGGTGGCAGCGGCGTGAGTTTCGGTGTCATCGAGGCGCTGCGCGCGGCGCGGCCGGACGAAAACCTCGAGCTGGTGCACCGGCTGGATCGTGACACCAGTGGTCTGCTGCTGATCGCGCGCAAGCCCGCTGCCTTGCGCACGCTGCACGCGCTGCTGCGCGAAGGCGCGGTCGAGAAGAAATATCTCGCGCTGGTGAAGGGCAAGTGGGAACTCGGCAGCAAGCGCATCGACGTGCCGCTGCGTACCGACATCCGCGTCGGCGGCGAGCGCACGGTGAAGGCGCACGCCTCGGGCAAGCAGGCCGTGAGCGTGTTCCGGCCGGTGCAGTTCTTCGGCAAGAAGGCGTCGCTGGTCGAAGTCGCGCTCGAGACCGGGCGCACGCACCAGATCCGGGTGCACGCCGCGCACGCCGGTTATCCGCTGGCCGGTGACGAGAAGTACGGCGACGCGCAGTTCAACGAGCGCATGCAGGCCCTGGGTCTCTCGCGCATGTTCCTGCACGCGCACCAGGTGAGCTTCGTGTGGCCCGGGTCCGGCGTGGAGTTTTCGGCGAGCGCGCCGCTGCCGGCCGACCTCGCGGCGGTCATCGATACGCTGAACGAGCGGCGGCGCTGAGTCAGGGCACCTGCAAGCCGGCGCTGCGCAACGCGCCGGCCAGCCAGATCAGCGGAACACCGATGATCGCCGTCGGATCCTGTGAATCCATCCGTTCGAACAGCGAGACGCCGAGCGCCTCGGCCTTGAACCCGCCGGCGCAATCGAAGGGTTGCTCGCGCTCGATGTAGCGCTCGATCTCGTCATCGGCGAGCGTGCGCAACCGCACCGTGGTCGTGTCGACGTGCGTCAGCTTCAGGGCCGCCGACACGCAATGCACCGTGCAGGCGGTGTGGAACTGCGCGGCACGGCCGGAGAGCAGCCTGAGCTGTTCGCGGCAGCGGTCCGCGTTGCCGGGCTTGCGCAGCACCTGCGCGCCGAGCGCCGCCACCTGGTCGCCGCCGATGACCACCGCGCCAGGGTGTCGCACGGCGATGGCTTCGGCTTTCGCCTCGGCCAGCCGCAGCGCGCGATCCCGTGGCGTCTCACCTGGCTGCTCGGCCTCGTCCACGTCCGGACCGGCAGTGTCGAACGGCAACCCGAAGCGGCCCAGCAGGGCGGCCCGGTAGCGTGAAGTGGATGCCAGGATCAGGGGGCGGGGGAGGGCCTCGGGGCTCATAAAAACAAGGACTTGGGCTTAAAGTTGTTTTGACTTGGGGGAGGGCCGCACCTATGATACGCGCCCCATGTCACTGGGCTGGTCTCGCCGCGCACCCGTCGACACCCTGGCAGGCACCGAGACGGCGCTCGATTTTTCGATCCCGCTCGCCGAGCTGCCGCGCGTTTCGCACGAGACGACGAGCAAG
>DASTHJ010000442.1:0-2443 GCA_035718265.1 Steroidobacteraceae bacterium
ACGGGCATGACGGAGCCGCGACGCAGGTATTCCTGCATCACGATGCGCACGGTTTTTCGGGCGTCGGCTCGGGAAGAATCGGACTTGGGCGGGGCGGCCTGGGTGGCTTCGGCGGGGTCTGGCATAAGACCCGCAAGCCTATACGATTCAAGCGCTTTGACCAATCTCTTCGGTGTCATTTTCGACCTGCGTCGCAGGCGGATAGCGCGCCCCGGAAGCCTTTCCCGGAGGGAACAGCGCATCCAGGCGCCCAAGCGTTGCAGCATCCAGACGAATCGCGTCCGCGCCACAGTTCTCGATGAGATGTTCGTCACGGGTGGTGCCCGGTATCACGAGCACGTGGGGCGCCCGCGACAGCAGCCAGGCGAGCGCCAGTTGCGCGCAGGTGCAGCCGATTTCGGCCGCCAGATCCGCGAGCGGTGTCAGAAGCTGCAGGTTCTTCTCGAAGTTCTCGCGCTGGAAGCGCGGCATGCCGCGGCGGATGTCCCCGTCGACGAGCCCGGCGGGATCGCGCATCGCGCCCGTCAGGAAGCCACGGCCCAGGGGACTGAAGGCCACGAACGTCACGCCGAGCCGGTGGCATTCCGCGAGCGTCGCGACGTCCGGATTGCGCGTCCACAGCGAGTATTCCGACTGCAGCGCGGCGATCGGGTGCACGGCATGCGCCTTGCGCAGCGTCGCCGCGCCGACTTCCGACAAGCCGATCGCGCGGATCTTGCCCTGGCGCTCGAGCTCCGCCAGCGCGCCGACGCTCTCCTCGATGGGCACGGACTTGTCCCAGCGATGCAGGTAATACAGGTCGATGCGCTCGGTGCGCAGGTTGCGCAGCGACTGCTCGCAGATGGCGCGAATCGCCTCCGGCCGGCCGTCGATGACGCGCCTGCCGTCCCGGCCGAACAGGCCGCACTTGCTCGCCACGACGACGTGATCCGGGCGTCGCCCCAACAACTCGCCGACCAGCTGTTCGTTCGCGCCGAAGCCATACAGCGCGGCCGTGTCGAAATGCGTGACGCCCAGCTCGAGCGCGCGCCGGATGAGCCGCTCCGCCAGCTCGCGCGGCTGCGGCGGCCCATAGGCATGCGACAGGTTCATGCAGCCGTAGCCGATCGCCGTGACGTCGTAAGCACCGAGCTTGCGAATTAATGGGGACATTCCTCGTTTCCTAGCAAACGGGGACAGACTTGAGGCAATGCGGTTCGCTTCCGTGCACGTGGATCAAGTGCGTCCCCGTTTCCTGGAATCGAGGAATGTCCCCATTTTCGGGAACACCTTGCGGATGTTGCCCTCGTAGATCTTCTGCTTGTCCGCGGCCGACAGCGCGCTCGCGTCGATGTAGCGCTTCGTGTCGTCGTAGTAATGACCGGTCTCCGGATCGATGCCACGCACCGCGCCCACCATTTCCGAGGCGAACAGGATGTTGTCGATCGGTACGACTTTCAAAAGCAGGTCGATGCCCGGCTGATGGTAGACGCAGGTGTCGAAGAACACGTTGTCCTGCATGAGCTCCGGCAATGGCGGACGCTTCTGGTCCTGCGCGATACCGCGGAAGCGCCCCCAGTGGAACGGCACGGCGCCGCCGCCGTGCGGGATGATCAGCCGCAGTGTCGGAAAGTCCTTGAACAGGTCCGACATCAGCAACTGCATGAACGCCACCGTGTCGGCGCTCAGGTAGTAAGAGCCGGTGGTGTGAAACGCCGGGTTGCAGGCCTGGCTCACATGGATCATCGCCGGCACGTCGAGCTCGCAGAGCTTCTCGTACACCGGGTACCACCAGCGGTCGGAGAGCGGCGGCTCGGAGAACTTGCCGCCGGAGGGATCCGGGTTGAGGTTGGCGCCGACGAAGCCGAACTCCCTGACGCAGCGCTCGAGCTCGGGAACGACGCCGCGCGGATCAGCGCCCGGCGACTGCGGCAACTGGCAGACCCCGACGAAGTTCTCCGGATACAGCGTGCAGACGCGGTGGATCAGCTCGTTGCAGTGCTCGGTCCAGTGCCGGCTCGTGGTCTCGTCGCCGACGTGATGTCCCATGGCACTGGCGCGCGGCGAGAAGATCGTGACGTCCGTGCCGCGCGCGCGTTGCAGCCTGAGCTGCGCGTTCTCCAGGCTGTCGCGGATCTGGTCGTCGCTGATGGAAATTCTGCCCTTGGCCGGCGCGAGCGTCGGCGCCTTCAGCGCCTCGACCTGCTGCTTGCGCCAGGCGGTGAGCGGTTCGGGCGCGGTGGTGTAGTGGCCATGACAGTCGATGATCATCTGGGACATTCCTCGTTTTCCGGCAAATGGCGGCGGACCTCCATGTGCTAGCGTCCAGGCTCGTCGCGCCGGGGTGAGGTCTGTCCCCGTTTGCTGGAAACGAGGAATGTCCCCATTTCGTCGGCGCGCTGTCGCCAGGGTTTCAGCGCCGTCGCATCGGCGAACCCGCCTGCCTGTCGCAACGCCGCCACGG
>DASTHJ010000443.1:0-3527 GCA_035718265.1 Steroidobacteraceae bacterium
CGGCGTGAGGATCAGCGCGTCGTCCTTGCCGGCGGCGCGGATGTTGGTGAGCTTCTTGGTCTTGATCGGGTTCACGACCAGGTCGTTCTCGCGCGAGTGGATGCCGATGATCATGCCCTCGTACACGGCCTCGCCGTGCGACACGAACAGCCGGCCGCGTTCCTGCAGCGAGAACAGCGAGTACGCTACCGCTGCGCCGGGCTCGCTCGAGATCAGCACGCCGTTGTGACGGTCGGGGATCTCGCCGGCGAGCGGCGCGTAGCCGTCGAAGATGTGGCTCTGCAGCCCGGTGCCGCGCGTGGCGTTCATGAACTCGCTCTGGAAGCCGATGAGCCCGCGCGCCGACACGCGGTACTCGATGCGCACGCGGCCGCGGCCGTCGTTGACCATGTCCTTCATCTCGGCCTTGCGGCGGCCGAGCGCTTCCATGACGGCGCCCTGGTGCGCCTCGTCGATGTCGACGGTCAGCGCCTCGTACGGTTCGTGCACCACGCCGTCGATGGTCTTGGTGAGCACGCGCGGCTTGCCGACCGCGAGCTCATAGCCCTCGCGGCGCATGTTCTCGATGAGGATGGTCAGGTGCAGCTCGCCGCGGCCGGAGACGCGGAACACGTCGGCGTTGTCGGTCTCCTCGACGCGCAGCGCCACGTTGCTCTCCAGCTCGCGCATCAGCCGCTCGCGGATCTGGCGGCTGGTGACGTACTTGCCTTCCTTGCCGGCGAGCGGCGAGGTGTTCACCTGGAAGCTCATGACCAGCGTCGGCTCGTCGACGGCGATCGGCGGCAGCGCGTCGGGATGCTCGACGTCGCAGATCGTGTAGCCGATGTGCACGTCCTCGATGCCGGTCACCGCGACGATGTCGCCGGCCACGGCTTCGTCCACCGACTCGCGCGACAGGCCCTTGAAGGTCAGCACCTGCTGGATCTTGGCGATGCCGTGGTCCTCGCTGCCGTTCCACAGCTGGATCTGCTGGCCGGCCTTGACCTTGCCCTTGCGGATGCGGCCGATGCCGATGCGGCCGACGTAGGAGTTGTAATCGAGCGTCGAGATCTGGAACTGCAGCGGCGCGTCGATCTCGCTCTTCGGCTGCGGCACGTGGTGCAGGATGGCTTCGTACAGCGCGCGCATGTCGGGCTCGCGGCGCGTGTGGTCGGTGCTGGCCCAGCCCTCGAGCGCCGAGGCGTAGATGACCGGGAAGTCGAGCTGCTGGTCGGTGGCGCCCAACTTGTCGAACAGCTCGAAGGTCTGGTCGATGACCCAGTCGGGACGGGCGCCGGGGCGGTCGATCTTGTTCACGACGACGATGGCCTTGTGGCCGAGGGCGAGCGCCTTGCGCGTGACGAAGCGGGTCTGCGGCATCGGGCCTTCGACCGCGTCGACCACCAGCAGCACGGCGTCGACCATCGAGAGCACGCGCTCGACTTCGCCGCCGAAGTCGGCGTGCCCGGGCGTGTCGACGATGTTGATGCGCGTGCCGCCGTATTCGATGGCGCAGTTCTTGGCGAGGATGGTGATGCCGCGCTCGCGCTCGAGGTCGTTCGAGTCCATGACGCGCTCGGCGACTTTCTCGTGGGCGGCGAAGGTGCCCGACTGGCGCAGCAGGCAGTCGACCAGCGTGGTCTTGCCATGGTCGACGTGCGCGATGATGGCGATGTTGCGGATGGGGCGATTTGCCATGGGACTCAGGGACTTACGCGAGGAAGGGCGGGCGCGAGTCGAATTTAAGGGGCGCGCAGGGTACCAGAGACGCTGAAATGGGGACAGTCCCTCTTTTCTAGCAAACCGGGACGGACCTCGAAGGTGGCGGTCGCGGCGGCGCGTGTTGCAGTCTTCGGACGCGCGCAGGGCGAGTGCGCTTGGAAGATTCCTGCGCGGATGCTCGGAATCTACGGCGTTCGCTCGCTGCGCGGCTGGCGCGCTGGAGCTGTCAGCGTGCTTCAGATGCTGGTGCTGACGCACTCGTCAGGTTGGAACCACCAAAGAGGAGCTGCGCGCCGGACGCCGCTCGCTCGCCGCTCGCCATGCGCGCAGTCCGAAGACTGCAACGCGCGCCGCCGCGTCTACTGGCTGCAGGTCCGTCCCCGTTTGCTAGGAAACGGAGAATGTCCCCATTAATCGGGCTGGGGTTTCCAGTCGGGGTAGATCTTGGTGAGGTGGCGCTGCTCGCGCAGCACGTCGTAGCCGGTGGGGCCGCGCGACAGCTTCAGGACCACGCAGCGATCCTCGATGCGCAGCACCGTGCCCGTGACCGTGCAGCGCATGCCGGCGGTGAGCACCAGCGTGCCCTGGACGCGCTGCGCCAGCGGGAAGTTCTCGCCGCTGCAGTTGAGCCGCAGTCCGCCCTCGGATACTTCGCCGACCGTGTAGCTAGTCCCGTCGATCGACAGCGTGGCGCCGCTCGACACGGGATACGGCAGCCGGAAGAACTCGCGGCGGGTCGTGAGCTTGGGCATGCGATATTGGGTAGCCACGGGCAAAACGATACGGGCAAACCCTGGCCTTCGCCATCGGGGAGTCGCGCACGGAGTTCACGGTTTCGCGCGGACCGGATTTCCACCGCACGCGGTTTGCCGGCCGAGTGCCGAGTGCTTCAAATAATGGCTGTCAAATGCACGCGTGCCGAGCCGCGCCGGCTTCCCGCCCCCAACTACCGATCCGAAGGGCGAGGATTCGCGGCGTGCTGCGGCCGCCGGCTCGCAACGTGCACGGCGGCGCTACAATCCCCCGCGATGCGCTATTTCAAATCCGACAACACGGCCGCCGTCAGTCCCGAGATCCTCGCCGCGCTCGCCGACGCCAACCAGGGCGTGGCACTGGCCTATGGCGCCGACCGCTGGTCGGAGTCGCTCGATGCGGTATTCGGAGAGTTCTTCGAGACGCGGGTGCGCGTGTTCGCCGTCGCCTCGGGCACCGCGGCCAACTCGCTGGCACTGGCCACGGTCTGTCCGCCGTGGGGCACGGTGCTGTGCCATGCCGAGTCGCACGTCGAGCGCGACGAATGCGGTGCGCCGGAGTTCTTCACCGGCGGCGCCAAGCTCTCGCTGGTCACCGGCCCCGGCGCCAAGATCTCCGCGCGGGACCTGCGCGCGCGGCTCGACTGGTTCGAGCCGCACGTGCACGGCGTGCAACCGCGCGCGCTGTCCCTCACGCAGGCGACCGAACGCGGCGCGGTCTATACGGCGGCGGAAGTCCGCGCCCTCGCCGACATCGCACACGCGCGCGGCATGGCCGTGCACATGGACGGTGCGCGCTTCGCGAACGCGGTCGTCGCGCTGAATGTCCCGCCCGCCGAGCTCAGCTGGAAGGCCGGCGTCGACGTGCTTTCGTTCGGTGTCATCAAGAACGGCGGCATGAACGCGGAGGCCGTCGTGTACTTCGATCCGACCCACGTCGGTGACTTCGAGTTCCGTCGCAAGCGCGCCGGCCAGCTCGCGTGCAAGGGCCGGTACGCCGCGGTGCAATTGATCACCTGCCTGCAGACCGGCCTCTGGCGTCGCAACGCGGAGCGGGCCAACCGGCTCGCGGCA
>DASTHJ010000444.1:0-2115 GCA_035718265.1 Steroidobacteraceae bacterium
CTCTGGCAAGCCATCGATGCCTATCTGCCGCACGGGCTCGTGCACGTGCTGTGCACCGACGCCGATCTCGACGGTGCCATGCAGGGCCCGGCGGTGGCGCTGTACCAGGAATTCACGCAGCGCTACCCGGGCCTGCAGCTGCAGGCCTCGGGTGGCGTGCGCAATGCCGCCGACCTGCACGCGCTGGCGGCGGCCGGCAGCGCCGCGGCCATCAGCGGCAAGGCGCTGCTCGAAGAAGCGATCCAACCCGCGGAGTTACGCCCATTCTTGCCAAACGCATCATCCCCTGCCTAGACGTCCGCGACGGCCAGGTCGTCAAGGGAATCCGCTTCCGCGATCACCAGATCGTGGGCGACATCCTGGTGCTGGCCGAGCGCTATCGCAACGAGGGCGCCGACGAGGTCGTGTTCTACGACATCACGGCGAGCCCCGAAGGTCGCAGCGTGGACCGCAACTGGGTGCGGCGCGTCGCCGAGGTGCTCGACATCCCGTTCTGCGTGGCGGGCGGCATCCGCTCGGTGGACGACGCCGAGGCCGTGCTCAATGCGGGCGCGGAGAAGATTTCCATCAACTCGCCGGCGATCACCAACCCGGGACTGATCGACGAGCTCGCGGCACGCTTCGGCTCGCAATGCGTGGTCATCGGCATCGACAGCGCCAATGTCCAGGGAGGCTACCGCGTGTTCCAGTTCACCGGCGATCCGAACCGCTCGCGCAATACCGGGCGCGACACGCTCGAGTGGGTGCGCGAAGTGCAGGAACGCGGCGCCGGCGAAATCGTGCTCAATTGCATGAGCAGCGACGGTGTGCGCCGCGGCTACGACGTCGCGCAGCTCAAGGCGGTGCGCGACCTCTGTGACATTCCGCTGGTCGCCTCCGGCGGCGCGGGCGCACCGCAACACTTCGTGGACGTGTTCGAGAAGGCCGGCGTGGACGCGGCGCTGGCCGCGAGCGTGTTCCACTCCGGATCGATCGCGATCCAGGACCTGAAGACCACGCTGGCGGCGTCAGGCATCGAGGTGCGGTTGTGAGCATCGTTGACCAGGTGGACTTCGGTAAAAGTGAGGGCCTCGTGCCCGCCATCGTGCAGGATGCCGACACCGGTGCGGTGCTGATGCTGGCGTACATGAATCGCGAAGCGCTGGAGCAGACGCTGGCGCGCAAGCGCGCCGTGTTCTACAGCCGCAGCAAGCAGCGCTTGTGGGAGAAGGGCGAAACCTCGGGGAACACGCTCGACGTGGTCGACGTGGCGCTCGACTGCGACCAGGACACCCTGCTCGTGACGGCGCGCCCGCGCGGCCCGGCCTGCCACCAGGGCACCCTCACCTGCTTCGGCGACGAGCCGCGCAGCGCGGCGACGGTCATCGCGTTCCTCTCGAAGCTCGAAGGCGTGATTGCGCAACGCGCCACGCAGAAACCCGACGCGAGCTACACGGCGAAACTTCTCGCCAAGGGCCTCAACAAGGTGGCGCAGAAAGTCGGCGAGGAAGGCGTGGAGACCGCGCTCGCGGGCGTCAACGAATCCGAGCAGAAGCTGGTGGAGGAATCCGCCGACCTGCTGTTCCACTTGCTGGTGCTGTTGCGCGCCCGCGGCGTGCCGCTGAGCCGCGTGATCGACGAGCTCGCGTCGCGGCATCGCGAATAGCTCGTCGCGGACCGCCGGCGCGCTACGTGGCGCCGGGCGTTGATCAGGACAGCAGCACTTCCTCGGCCGGCGTGCGCAGGTTGTAGTTCGAAGACATCGCGTGCCCGTACGCACCCGCGGTCGCGATCAACAGCACGTCGCCCGACTGGCATTCCGGCAGCAACCGGTCGTGCCCGAGGAAATCCGAGCTCTCGCAGATCGGACCGACGACGTTCGCCGGCAGGTTGGCCGGCTCGCCATAGCGCGTGAGGTTCACGATGTCGTGATGCGCGCCGTAGAGCGCCGGCCGGATCAGCGAATTCATGCCGGTGGCCACGCCCACGTAGCGGATGCCGCTCTTGACCTTGGTCTGCGTGACCCGCGCCAGCAGCACGCCGGCATTGGCGACGAAATAGCGCCCGGGCTCGAGCCACAGCTCCACGCCGGGCAGTGCCGCCTTGACCTTGGCCAGCGCCGCGTCGAGCCGCTGC
>DASTHJ010000445.1:0-4241 GCA_035718265.1 Steroidobacteraceae bacterium
GGAAAACGGCGGTGTCCGGCCGCGATGGCCGCCGGGTCGCGGTCGAACGCGAGCACGCGCCCTTCGGGACCGAGTGCCCCGAGGATGAGTGCCGTGTGCCCGCCGCGCCCGAACGTCGCATCGATGTATAGGCCGTCCGCCCGAACCGCGAGTGCCTCGAACGCCTCCCCGGCAAGCACCGGAACGTGTGCGTCCAATTCACCCACTCCTCTTCAAGCGGCTGTCAGTCCGCCCCCGTTATTCCAAGCGCCGTTGCCATGGATGCCCTCGCCACGCGACCGGCATCCCACCCCATGATCCTTCGATCCGAACGATCTACCTAACTACTTGCGAAACTACAGCGTGAGTGAGTCGAGCTCGGCCGGCAGACCGGTCTCCGCGGCTTCGTTGGCGAGCCACAGGGCGCGGCGCTCGTTCCAGCGCGCCTCGTCCCACAGCTCGCAGCGGTTGCCCTGGCCTATCAGCATGCCGTTGCGCTCGAGGTGCGCGAACTCGCGCAGCTCGGCCGGCAACAGCAACCGGCCGTGACCGTCGAGCGCGAGCTCGGTGGCATGGCCGACCATGAGCCGCTGCAGCCGCCGCGCCTGCGCATGCAGGGACGGCAGGCTCATCAGCTTCCGTTCGATCTGTTCCCACTCGGGAAACGGGTAGATGAGCAGGCACAGGTCCCGGTCCACGGTCACGACCAGCCGTCCCTGGCTGCGCTCGAGCGCGTGCTCGCGGTACCGGGTGGGAAACACCATCCGGCCCTTGGCATCCAGGGTCACTTTTGCTGCACCGCGAAACATGGATGGACAGGCCTTTTACGCCCATTTCTCCCCACTTTTTCCCACTTGGCGCCACTATAGGAATGCGCGCAGGCGCGGTCAAGAAATAAGTCACAAATTTTCCCCGTGCCGACAGCGACTTACGGCGGATTTCGGGGGTGGGTAACGAAGCGGCTTCGCGGGGACGCTTACCGATCAGTGAGTTGTCGGCGCAACTTCATACAGTGGATTACGACGAGGCGGCCTGTATGGCGCGCCTCGCCGCGTCGCGCCGGGACCATTCCCGGCGCTCGCGACTTTTGTTTCTCTAATGGTTTAATTTGCCTCGACCGGAATCAATTGATCCCGCTGATGCGCCGGGACCTGGGCCAGGAGCACCACTGTCAATGACTGGCCGGTCTCCTCCTTGGACACCTTCAATGTGTCGAGCGTGGCGCCAACTTCCTTCGGCTTGAGCGTGTACATGGCGCCCGTCGCCGGATCCACGGCCAGCAAGCCGATGAGACCGCCGAAAATGACGTTGCCGAAGTACCAGCCGTTGACCTCGCCGCGCACGACGATTTCGCGCGGCTGGTAGCCCTCCTTCGCAAAGCGCACCGTGTAGGTTTCCGGCTTGAAGTAGCCCCGGCCCTTCTTGAGCGTCACCGTGAGCGGCGTGGCGCCCGAGTGCACTGCCCTGCCGCTCTTGTTCACGATGCTGACGCTCGCAGCCTCGGGAACACTGGTCACGGTGATGGTCTGACTACTCTTGGCGACTATGGTGGCGCAACCCGACGAGGCCAGCCCCGCCACGATGCACGCGAGAATCGATCCAACTTTCATCCTGCCTCCCTAGTTAGTCCGCGCGGACGGGCGCGGACCGGGGCAGTCTAACCACTTTGCGAGAATCAAGCGGGAACTGTACGACAGAAGTGGAGTCGGCCTGTAAGCCGGGTTCTGTCGAGGACGATCATTCCTCTGGGATCGCCGTCGCCGGCGACCTCGAGCGGCCTACCCGGAAGCACGCGGGGACACGCGCTGCCCTTGCGGGCGACTTCCCTATTTGGCCTTGCTCCAGGTGGGGTTTGCCGTGCCGTCCGTGTTGCCACGTCCGCGGTGCGCTCTTACCGCACCGTTTCACCCTTGCCAGCTCCATTGCTGGAGCTTCGGCGGTCTGCTTTCTGTTGCACTTTCCGTCGGCTCGCGCCGCCCAGGCGTTACCTGGCACCTCGTCCGCAGGAGCCCGGACTTTCCTCCACGTTTCGCGAGAAACGCAGCGACCGCCCGGCCGACTCCGGGGCGCACCATAGCGGCATGCCGGGTGCTTCTCAAGGCAAATCACGCGCCCCGGCCGCCGTCACGGGCGGGCGCGCTTCAGGCGGGTTTGTCGCGGCCCAGCTCGAGCGCGCGCGCGTAGGCGTCGTTGCGCCGCGCGCCGGTCAGGCGCGCCGCCAGGGCCGCGGCCTTGCTCGGCGACAGCTCCGACAGCAGCACCTCGAGCGTGGCGTCGAGCTGCGCGCGCGCCGGGTCGGCGCGTTCGCGCGGCGCGCCTTCGACCACCAGCGTGATCTCGCCGCGCGTGAAGTTCGCGTCGCTGCGCGCCTGCGCGGCGAGCGTCGCCAGCGTGCCGCGATACACGGTCTCGAACACCTTGGTCAGCTCGCGCGCCACGGCGGCACGGCGCCCGGCGCCGAACGCAGCCACCATGTCCTCGAGTGATTCGGCGATGCGGTGCGGCGCCTCGAAGAACACCAGCGTGCGCGTTTCGCCCGCCAGCTCCGCGAGGCGCGCGCGCCGCTCGGCGAGTCGCGCCGGCAGGAAACCTTCGAACGAGAAGCGCTCGGTCGGCAGCCCCGCGATCGAGAGCGCCGCGGTGATCGCCGACGGACCCGGCACTGCGACGATGCCGATGCCTTCCTGCGCAACGCGCCGCACCAGCTCGAAGCCGGGGTCCGAGAGCAGCGGCGTTCCCGCATCGCTCACCAGCGCGATGCGCGCGCCGGCGCGCAAGCGCTGCAGCAGCTCGCCGATGCGCTCGGTCTCGTTGTGTTCGTGCAGCGACACCAGTGGACGGGACAGGCCGAGCGTCGTCAGCAATTGCCCCGTCCTGCGCGTGTCCTCGGCCGCCACGAGCTCCGCGGCCGCGAGTTCGTCGCGGGCACGCGGTGACAGGTCGCCGAGATTGCCGATGGGTGTCGAGATCACCGCGAGGCGTCCCGGATTGGCAGCCACTATACTTCTCCACCGCGTCTGGATACGCGGCCATCCCCGAAGGCTATTCGACACATGATTGCCGGAAAAGCTTTGCTACGCATCTTTGCCCTCGCCGCCATGCTGCTCATGGCGATGCTGCTCGCCGGCTGTCCGAGCCAACCGCGCACCGCGCCATCGGCGGCGGCACGCGCCGAGGCGGCGATGCGCGCCGGAGATCATGCGGGGGCCGCGGCGCTGTACGAGCGGCTCGCGGAGCAGACCACCGGCGGCGACAGCATCGAATTCCGCCTGCGCGCCGCGCGTGCGTGGCTCGCTGCCGGCCGGCCGGTCGACGCCGACCGCGTGCTCGCGGGCGTCGGACCAGGCGCCACGCCGCAACAGGCATTCGAGCGACGGATGCTGGGCATCCAGTCCGCGGTGGGCCAGGGGCGCGGCGAAGAAGCCTGGCGCGAGATCAGTGGCATGCAGGTGCCGGCGTCGCAGCCCGCCGCCGCGCGCTACTACGAAACGCGGCAGCACGTGGCGATCGCCACCGGCCATCTGGTGGACGGCATCCGCGCACAGCAGTCGCGCGAGCGTTTGCTGGGACCGGGTGAGGCGCGCGCCACCCGCAGCGAATTGTTAGGGCAGCTGCGCGCGGCGGCAGAGCGCGGCGTGCCGCTCACGCCGCCGCCGGGCAGCGACGCGACGCTGCGCGGCTGGCTCGAGGCGGCGTCCGTCGCGCTCGACAATTCCCGCAACCCCACGCTCGGGGCCACCCGCCTCACCGCCTTCCGTGCGCGCTATCCCGGCCACCCCGCCATTGGCGCGCTCGCCGGCGAACCCGGCATCGGCATCGAAGCTCCACCCGCTGCGCTGGAATCGGCGCCGCACATGGCGCTCATCCTGCCGCTCACCGGGCGAACGGCGGGGCCGGCCGCGCAGATCCGCGACGGATTCCTGACTGCCTATTACCAGATGCCGGTGAATGCGCGCCCGCGACTGCGCCTGTACGACAGCGCGCAGGGCACCATCGCCGACATCATGGCGCAGGCCACCGCGGCAGGGGCCGAATTCATCGTCGGACCCCTGATCCGCGAAGAAGTCGTGGCCGCCGCCGACATCCTCACGGCGCGTCCGCCGGTCCTGGCGCTGAATTTCCTGCCAGCGGACCGCCCGCCACCGGAGAAATTCTTCCAGTTCGCGTTGTCACCCGAGGACGACGCGCGCGCCGTCGCGCGCTATCTCGTCACCAACGGCCGTCGCTATGGCGTCATGATCGCGCCCGAAGGGGACTGGGGC
>DASTHJ010000446.1:0-6001 GCA_035718265.1 Steroidobacteraceae bacterium
TTGGGAAAGGGGCGCTGTGAAATCCTCATCCATGCTGCCAATCGCGCGAGCGAACTGAAGGGCTGCATAGCGCCGGGCCAGGATTGGACGATGGACGATGGAGAGCCAATCGTCACGAGCTCGAGGCGGGCAATCGCCGACCTGCATGCGGTGCTCGATGGGCAGGAGCGCATGGGCCTCGAAATCAGGTTACCGCCCGCAAAACGTGCTTTGGGTCTCGCTGCCGGAGGAAAAGCATCGCGTCCTGCCCGCAAAAAGAAGCGTCCGGGCAAGAGGGTTCGTGTCAAAAAGGCGGGACGAAAGGGGAAGTAGTCAGTTCGCGGTATGCGAAAAGCGCGAGATCGACTCAATCTTCACGCCGCCACTTCCTGACACTCCCGAGAACTAGCCCACCGCCCTTCAATCCCCTCGTCCATTTTTGATTGAACACGGCCAATTCGCATGTGGGAGCAGCCGAGTCCCATCCATCATGATCTGCCGATGGCAGACGAACTGGTTGCAGAAGAGGATGCGATTGCCCAGCGGATTCTCTTCATCCGTGGTCAGCGTGTGCTTCTTGATGCGGACTTGGCCGCGATGTACGGCGTACCTACCAAGCGCTTCAACGAGCAGGTACGTCGAAATGCGGCTCGCTTCCCGGTGGACTTCAGTTTTCTCCTTGAGGAACATGACTTTACGTTTTTGAGGTCGCAAATTGCGACCTCAAAAGCCGGAGATGAAAGACGTGGAGGCAGGAGATCACTGCCGCGCGCATTTACTGAACACGGCGCGATCATGGCGGCAATGCTTCTCAACAGCCCACGTGCCATTCAGATGAGCGTGTACGTGATTAGGGCCTTTGTGAAAATGCGGCGGACTCTCGCGTCCAACGCTGAAATGGCCAAGCGGCTGGAGCAACTGGAACGCTCAGTCGCGGCGCTCGACAAGGACACGCGCAAGCAATTCGACCTGGTGTATGAAGCAATCCTCGGCCTCATGGGTCCCGCGCGGCCGGCGCGAAACTAGAATCCATGAAGAAATCATGGACGTACTTGCGTATGAACGAGCGGCGTAGGCCTTTCGGTCGACGTTAGCCCAGCCTGCGCCATTCCCCCGGGCTCTTCCCGAGCTCCCTCTTGAACGCCTTGCTGAATGCCGCTTCAGACTCGTATCCCACCCTATACCCCACCTGCGCCAGACTCTCCCTCGACTCCCGCAACCTCTGCGCCGCCAACTGCATTCTCCAATACGTGAGGTACTGCATCGGCGCCCTCCCCACCAACGTCGCAAACCTTTCCGCAAGTACTTGCCCCTGGCCTTTACCGAGCACGGCGCAATCATGGCCGCCACGATTCTCAACAGCCCTCGCGCCATTCAGATGAGTGTCTATGTCGTGCGCGCGTTCGTTCGCTTCCGCCAGTCGCTATCGACGAACAAGGATCTAAGGGAGCTGGATGCGCTCAAACGCTCGGTGGCAACTCTGGATGCCGAGACCCGTCGCCAATTCGACCTCGTATACGAAGCAATTCTGGGTTTGATGGCGCCCACTCGGAAGCAATAGGGTGATCTTTAAGGTCACAAATTGTGACCTTAAAGACCTGCGCCCCTGAGCCGACGATTTCAGCGAACTATCAACTCAAAATTGACCTTGAACTTGATGCACGACTCCGGCAGCGGCGTGTCGTTCACCCTGCCCGCCGCGTATCGCGTGGCCTTCGCGACTTTCACCGCGGCGGCATCGATATCAGGGAAGCCGGATGACTCGATGATCGTCGGCTCGCGCAGCAGCTCGCCGCTGGGACCGACGCAGGCCTGCACGGTGGGCGTGCCTTTCTCTTTGCGGCGCCTGGCGCTCGCCGGGAAGTACTCAGCCGGACTCACGGGACGCACCATCCTGGCAGGTACATCGGCCTTGAATTGAACCTTGAACCTCACGCACGACTCCGGGAGCGGGGCGCCGCTTTCAGTCCCCGCCGCGTATTCCGATGCCTTCGCGAGCTCGATGGCCGCGGCATCGATGCCCGGGAATCCCGAGGTCGTGGTGATCACCGGGTCACGCAGCAGCTTGCCAGTCGGATCCACGCAGGCCTGCACCCCGGCCATGCCTTGCTCTCCTCGGCGGATGGACTCCGGCGGATAGAAATCCTTCGGGTCTGCGGGACGAGTCAAGCTCGCATGCGTGCTCGCTGGCGGCGCGCTATTCGCCGGCTGCGTTGTGCTCATCGCCGGGTTCGGCGCCGGTGGATCCGTATTGGAGGACCAGCATGGCGCGCTCGAGATCAGCGCCGCGAGTGTGAGGAAAAGGCGCAACGTCACAGCTCCACGTCGGGCGAGGGAATCCAGCACACGACCGCAAGAGAGCCGCGCACAAGAATGCCGCGATTTCTCTGTATTCGCGATTCAATGTCCGGCTGTTCGGAATGCTGCCCGCATTTCACTCTTCGTCTCGTGGAACCTGAGCCGCCGCAAATCACGTTGCCTGAAATCTCGAAGAAGATCGTAAGGACTCTGACCTGGCGAAACTCTATGGAGTCAAGACGCTGCGATTGAATGAGCAAGTCCGCAGAAACGCGAGGCGCTTTCCGGACGACTTCCTGTTGAAGCTGACGAATCAAGAGTTTGCGTCTTTAAGATCGCATTTTGCGATCTTAAAGACAGGCCGGGGAAAACATCGCAAGTACCCGCCTCTTGCATTTACAGAGCATGGCGCCGTGACGGCAACCATCCTTGGCAGTCCATTGGAAAAGTCCGTTGCAGTCATGGACGCAGACACGAAGCGCCAGTTCAAGGAGCTTCGCGCGGTGGTCTTCGCATTGGCATCGCCACCGGCGAAAGAACAGTAGCGACCCGTTGTGGCACCACGGTGAACGCCGAACGAGTTCCTCGCGGATGCACACCGGCGACGTGTCCTCACCGTCGGGACTCTGCGGCGATCACTGATGGCAATCGCGCCGCACCATGGCGCCCACTCGCACGCCCACCCTCAACCGGAGAACGGCCGTGCAGCTCACCGACATCCTCCACAAGACCGGCGGTCTTCAATCCATCGCGCGCGAGCTCAACATCGGCGAGGACGACGTGGCCAAGGGTGCCGCGGCGCTGGCGCCCGCGGTGCTCGGCGGATTTCGCAAGCAGGCGGAGTCGCACCCGCAGGGCCTCGAAGGCCTGGGCGGCATGCTGAGCCAGCTCGGCGGCGGCGGGCTGCTGGATTCCGTGCTGTCACCCGCCCCGACCGACACGACCCCGGGCAACAACGTGCTCGGGCAGATCTTCGGCTCCAAGGACGTGAGCCGCGCGGTGGCGCAGAACGCCGCGGCGCAATCGGGCCAGGACCCCTCGTTGCTCAAGAAGATGCTGCCGATGCTGGCCATGCTGGTGGCGGGCTACATGGCGAAGAGAGGCGCGTCCGGCGGCGCGAAGCTCTCTCCGGACGGCGGCGCGGGACTCGGCGGGCTCGTCAGCGGGATGCTGGGCGGAGGCGACTCCGCCGGTTCATCCGTCGGCGGCTTGGGAGGCCTGCTCAACATGGGCGGCAAGTCCAATCCGCTGGACGAGATCATGGGGAGATTGGGTAGATAGCGCGGATCGGACAGGCGATCTACTGTCGGTGGACCTCTCGCCGGTGCGCGATCTCGCTTGGGGGCGAGTTCATGAGTTCTGGCGCCATGCCACTTTGAGGTCAAAACGTCATGAGATCCGGCTCATGACGATGCTATGTCTCGCGCATTCACCGAGGTCAATTTCCCGGTGGATGTCTGAAGCGTCCCTGGCGCAGAATGCCGCCAGTTCATCCAGGGAGTGAGCCATGTTCCACACCGGCTACAACGGCCTCTTGGGCGTGCTGATCCTGATCGGCGACGTCTGGGCCATCATCAACATCTTCCAGAGCTCGGCGTCCACCGGAAAGAAAGTGCTGTGGACGGTGCTGGTCCTGCTGCTGCCGCTGCTGGGGCTGATCCTGTGGTTCTTCCTCGGGCCAAAGGGCGGCAGGCGGTAGCCCGGTGACGTTCGGCGAGTTCCGGGTGCGGTGATGATCGACATCACCGCGCTCTCCAAATCCTTCGGCGATTTCGCCGCGGTCCGCGACCTCTCGTTCTCCGTGCGCCGCGGCGAGGTGCTCGGCCTCGTCGGCCCGAACGGCGCCGGCAAGACCACGACGCTGCGCGTGATGGCGGGCATCATCCCGCCCACGCGTGGCAAGGTCGGCATCGGCGGCCACGACATCGTCACCGACCCAATCGAGGCCAAGCGCCAGCTCGCCTTCTTCCCGGACGAGCCGCGGCTCTTCGACTACCTGACGGTCCGTCAGCACCTGAACTTCGTCGCGCGCCTCTACGGCGTGACGGATCACGAATCCCGCGCGCTGCCGTTGCTCGAGGAGCTGGAGCTCGCCGACCGCGCCGACCATCTGCCGGGCGAGCTGTCGCGCGGCATGAAGCAGAAGCTCGCGATCGCCTGCGGCCTGCTGCACTCGCCCTCGGTGCTGATGTTCGACGAGCCGCTGACGGGCCTGGATCCGCTCGGCATCCGGCGCATGAAGGACTCGATCCGGCGGCGCGCGAACGAAGGCGCGGCCATCGTGCTCAGCTCGCACCTGCTGCACCTGCTCGAAGAGCTCTGCTCGCACGTGCTGATCATGAAGAAGGGCGAGGCGATCGCCTACGACACGATGGCCGCGGTGCACGCGCGCTTCAGCGACGGCGACGCGAACGCCAGTCTCGAGGACGTGTTCATCCGCGCGACGGGTGGCGTCGAGTCGTGAGGTCGTTTTCGTCGCTGGCGGGTGCGCTGTGGTATCTGCGCATGACGTCCCTCGTTGGACGCATCCGCTCGCGCCTGAAGCGCCTGAAGCAGCCGAAGTACCTGGCCGGCGCGGTGGTCGGCGTGCTGTATTTCTACCTGGTGTTCTTCCGGCGCGCGCACCGGCCGCGATTCGGGCCGGGCGGGTCGGGGGTGACGCCCGATGCGTTGCCGGCCGAAGTGCTCACGCTGCTCGGCGAGATCGGCGCGCTGGCGTTGCTGGTCGTGCTGCTCGTCAACTGGCTGGTGCCGCGGCGCGCGGCGCTCGCTTTCAGCGAGCCGGAGATCGCGTTCCTGTTTCCGGCGCCGGTGAGTCGCCGCATGCTGGTGCACTATCGGCTGCTCGGCGCGCAGCTCGGCATCGCGTTCACGGCACTCATCTTCACGGTGGTGTTCGGCCGCGGGCGCGGATTCGGCGCCCACGGCTCGTACCAGTTCATCGCCTGGTGGCTGATCCTGGCGCTGGTCAACTTGCATTTCACCGGCACGGCCTTCTTCTATTCGCGCCTGCTCAATCGCAGCATCACGACCGCGCGGCGGCGGGGCATCACGATCGGCGTCGCGGTCGCGCTCCTGCTCACGCTCCTCGTCTGGATCGCGATGACGGCGCGTGTGGCGACGCCGGACGATCTGCACGACAGCGACACCTTGATGCGATACGCAGCGGAAGTGCTGCATGCGGGTCCCATGCCCTGGCTGCTCGCGCTGCCAAAGCTCGCCGTGGCGCCGTACTTCGCGACCAGCGCGGGCGAGTTCGCGCTCGCGATGCTGCCGGCGCTGCTGCTGCTGGCCGCCCACTACTTCTGGGTCGTGCACTCGGAAGTGTCCTTCGAGGAAGCCTCGATCGCACGCGCCGAGAAACGAGCGGCGCGGCGACGCGCCATGCAACGCGGCGACTGGCGCGGCGATGCGGGCCAGTTCAAGGCGCGCACGCCGCCGTTCACGCTCACCGGCAGCGGCCGGCCGGAGCTCGCCTTCCTCTGGAAGAACATCCTCTCGACCGGCTCGTTGTTCCGCGCGAAGCCGATGCTGTCGCTGGCGGTCGCGCTTGCGGCCGGCGCGACGTGGCTCTCGCGGCAGCCCGATTTCGAGCCGATGGCGCTGGCGGCGTCGCTCGCGGGCATCGTCGTGCTCGTCGTGGCGCTGCTGATCGGCCCGCAGATGGCGCGACAGGACCTGCGCACGGACCTCGTGCACGCCGACCTGCTGAAGACCTATCCAC
>DASTHJ010000447.1:0-29030 GCA_035718265.1 Steroidobacteraceae bacterium
GTATTTCATCGGCGAAGACTACATCGAAGTGCCGGTGGAGACCTGGCTCTACAACCTCGGGCCCAACAAGCTCATGCGCCGCATCCGCTTCGAGGGCGGCGTGGTCACCGAGATCGAAACGCTGGGCTACGGATACAACAACTAGCCGCGTTCAACGTTTTGCCGCGATCCAGCGGTCGATCTTGGCGCTCAGCACGTCCATGGGCAGCGCGCCATCGCGCAGCACCTGGCTGTGGAATTCGCGCACGTCGAATCTGGCGCCGAGCTCGGCCTGCGCCTTGGCGCGCAGCTCGGTGATGTGCAGCTGGCCCAACTTGTAGCCCAGCGCCTGCCCGGGCCACACGATGTAACGCTCCACCTCCGCGGTCACGTCGCTCTCGGCCAGCGAGGAGTTGTCGAGCATGTACTGGATGGCCTGCTCGCGCGTCCAGCCCTTGGAATGCAGCCCGGTGTCGACCACCAGCCGCATGGCGCGCAGCATTTCATCCGACAGGCGGCCGTACCACTGGTAGGGATCGGTGAACACGCCGAGCTCCTTGCCGAGCGACTCGGCGTACAGCGCCCAGCCTTCCGCGTACGACACGTAGTTGTTGAACCGCCGGAAGCGCGGCAGGCCGGTGAGCTCCTGCTGGATGGCGATCTGGAAATGGTGGCCCGGCGCCGCCTCGTGCAATGACAGCGTCTCCAGTCCGAAGCGCGGCTGCGCGCGCAGGTTGTGCGTGTTGATGTAGAAGATGCCGGGACGGGTGCCGTCCGCGGACGGCGCCTGGTACGAACCGCCGGCGGCCGAAGCCGCGCGGAAAGCCTCCACCGGGCGGATCTCGTAGTCGGCCTTGGGGAAGTCCGAAAAAAGCTTCGGCAGCAGCGCGTCGATGCGCCGCTTCACGTCGCGATAGGCATCGAGCAGTTCCTGCTCGCTGTTGAAATAGAACTGCGGGTCGTCTTCGAGGTGCTTGAAGAAGGCGTCGAGATCGCCCTGGAATCCCACCTGCTCCTTGACGGCCAGCATCTCCGCGCGGATGCGCGCCACTTCCTTCAGGCCCAGCTCGTGGATCTGCTCGGGCGGCAGGTCCATGGTGGTGGCACCGCGGATGCGCCAGCGGTACCAGGCCGCGCCGTCGGGCAGGTCGTTCCAGCCCACGCTGGTGCGCGCGGCGGGTAGATAGTGGTGCTCGAAGAAGTCCGCGAGGCGCGAGTAGGCGGGCAGCACTTCCTGGCGAAGTGCCGCGGCGTAGTCCCGGCTGATGCGCTCGCGCTCGGCTTCGGGGATGGCCGCGGGCATGTCGGTGATCGGGCCCCAGAAGATGCTCGCCTCGGGCGTCGGCGTGACGATGCCCCGCAGCTGCGGCACCACCTTGGCGACCGCGGGCCTCGGCAGCGTGATGCCCCGCGTCATGCCGGTGCGCATCTGCGTGATCGCGCCGTCGACCCAGCGCGGGAACTGCTTCATGCGCGCGAGGAAGCGCCGGTAATCGTCCGCGGTCTTGAAGGGCTGCGGCCCGGTGCCCGAGCCGTACACGGCGAGATCCATCGGCAGCCCGGCCATCTGGTTCAGTGGCATGTACTCTTCGTGGAACTTCTGCCCCGCGAGCGCGTGCTCGCGCTCGGTGGTGAAGATCTCGTAGGTGATGCGCGAGGACGGCGAGAGCTGCGCCGCGTCGATGCGGCGCGCGCGGTCGAGGAAGGCGCGTTCGATGCCGAACACCTTTTCGCGGAATCCCGGGCTGGTCGACTCATCGAGCCGGTCGTCGTAACGCGCGTCGCCGATCGCCGTGGCATTCATTGGCGACAGCTCGAGCTGCCGCTCGAAGTACTCCTCGACCAGCGCGTTGAGCGTGGCATCGGGCGTGCCTTGTGGCGGCGTCCCGGCGCAGCCGGCGAGGGCCGCCACCGCGGCCGCCAGCAGGGTTGCAGCTTGTTTCATGCGCGGCATGGTAACAGGCGCCAAACAGTGCTAGACCTCCCCGGGCGGGAGGTATTCGTGAAGCCGATCATCTGCGCGGGTTTCGCATTAGTCGTGTGCCTGGGCGGCGCCACCCCGGTGCGCGCGGAGCTGCCGCCGGCGGGCGAAGATGGCGTGGTGTTCATGGGCGACGAGCACCCTGTGATGGCCAGGGCTTTCGCCAGGGCGAAAGCCGGCCTCGACGAGTTCCTGACGCTGGCGCAGGCGCCCGGCCGGAACCACGTGGGTTTTGCACTCAAGGTGGGGCTGGATACCGGCGACGGCACCGAGTACGTGTGGATCGTCGACTTCCGGTCCGACAAGTCCGGCAAGTTCAGCGGCACCATCAACAACGACGTCGAGATGACCCGGAAATGGAAGCTGGGCGACGTGTAGTCCTTCCACCGTGACGACATCGTCGACTGGATTTACTTCGATCGGGAGACCCGCAAGATGCACGGCAACTACACGCTGTGTGCGCTGCTCACCGAGGAGAAACCCGAAGAGGCAGCCCGGGTGAAGGCCGAATACAAGCTCGATTGCGATTTTTGAGAAAGCCCGTGGCATCCTAACGAGCCTGGTTTCCCGGAGTCGTCCAATGCTCGTTGGTCCCAATGTTCGTCGCGTCGCCGTGGTCGGCGGCATGCGCATCCCCTTCGCCCGCGGCCATGGCGCCTATGCGCGCGTCGGCAACCAGGACATGTTCACCGCGGTACTGCAGGCGCTCGTGGCCAAGTACCGCATCGCCGGCGAGCGCCTCGGTGACGTCACCGGCGGCGCGGTGCTCAAGCATTCGAAGGACTTCAACCTGGTGCGCGAGTGCGTGCTGTCCTCCGGTCTCGATCCGGCGACGCCGGGTCTGGACATGCAGCGCGCCTGCGGCACCGGGCTCGACGCGACGATCTCGGTGGCGACGAGGATCGCGCTCGGACAGATGGACGCCGGCATTGCCGGCGGATTCGACACGGTCAGCGATCCGCCCATGGTCTATCCGCGCTCGTACCAGCAGCTCCTGCTGCGCGCCTATCGTGGCAAGACGCTGGGACAGAAGATCACGCCGTTCTTCGGGTTGCGTCCGAAGCACTTCAAGCCGGTGATGCCGGGCGTGCTCGAGCCGCGCACCGGACTGTCGATGGGCGAGCACTGCGAGCAGATGGCCAAGACCTGGAAGATCGCGCGCGCCGACCAGGATGCGCTCGCGAATGCCAGCCACGTGAACGCCGGCAAGGCCTGGGCACGCGGTTTCTTCAGCGACCTCGTCATCGGCGAGTACCAGGGGCTGAAGATGGACAACAACGTCCGCGCGGACAGCACGATCGAGAAGTTAGCCGCGCTCAAGCCGGTGTTCGACCGCAGGAGCGGCATGGGCACGCTGAACGCCGGCAACTCCACGCCGCTCACCGACGGCGCCTACGCGGTGCTGCTGGCCAGCGAGGACTGGGCCCGCAGGCGCGGCCTGCCCATCCTCGCCTGGTTCAGCTACAGCAAGCAGTGGGCCGTGGACTACGTGAGCGGCAAGGAGGGGCTGCTGATGGCGCCCGCCTACGCGGTACCGGCCATGCTCACGGACGCGAACCTCACGCTGCAGGACTTCGACTTCTACGAAATCCACGAGGCATTCGCCGCGCAGGTGCTGTGCACGCTCAAGGCCTGGGAAACTCCCGAATACTGCCGGGAGCGGCGCGGCCTCGACCGGCCGCTGGGCAGCATCGACCGCTCCAGGCTCAACGTGAACGGCTCGAGTGTCGCGATCGGCCATCCGTTCGCGGCCACGGGAACGCGCATCCTCGCGCAGCTGGCCAAGCAGCTGTCGGAATCCGCCACGGCGCGGCGCGGCCTGATCTCGGTGTGCACCGCGGGCGGCATGGGAGTCACGGCGATCCTGGAGAAGGCGTAGCTCCGGCCTTCCCATTGGTTTCATTTGAAACTAAATTGCAGGCATCGGGGACTTCCCTGATTTTCGCCGCATCAATGGAGTGATATTCCGGCGACGTCGCACACGATCCCGGGGCCCATGAAACGCTACATCCATTTTCCGAAGGTCGAGGGGCAGGCCTCGCGCCAGGCACACGCCGACCTGCCGGCCGGCACGTTCGAGCGCGAGATCAGCAAGGAAGGATTCTTCGGACCGGCGACCCACCTGTACCACCGCCATCCGCCCACGGGCTGGGTGAAGTTCGAAGGACCGCTGCGGCCGCATGCCTTCGACTGCACGCGGCTGATGCGCACCCAGGAGATGCCGTGGGCCGCGCCCGACCTGCTGCACAACGCCGCGGTGCGCCTGCGCTTCTGGCGCTGCGAATCGAACATGCCCGCACTGGCGCGCAACGCGGACGGCGACGACCTGCTGTTCGTGCACGCCGGCCGCGGCGACCTGTTCTGCGACTACGGACACCTGGAGATCGAGGCCGGCGACTATGTGGTGATTCCGCGCGGCACGATGTGGCGCGTGGAGTGTTCCGAGCCGCTGCGCGCATTGCTCATCGAGGCCACCAACAGTTCCTACCGCCTGCCCGACAAGGGCCTGGTCGGCCCGCATGCGATCTTCGATCCCGCGATGCTGGACACGCCGCGCATCGACGACGCCTTCAGGGAACAGCAGGACGCGAGCGAGTGGCGCGTCGCCATCAAGCGGCGCAACGAGATCTCCACGGTCACCTACCCGTTCAATCCGCTCGACGCGGTGGGCTGGCACGGCGACCTGTGCGTGGTGCGCATCAACCTGCGCCACCTGCGCCCGCTGATGAGCCACCGCTATCACCTGCCGCCCTCGGCGCACACCACGTTCCTCGCGGAGCGTTTCGTGGTCTGCAGCTTCGTGCCGCGACCGTTCGAATCCGATCCCGGCGCGATGAAGGTGCCGTTCTTCCACAACAATGACGACTACGACGAAGTCATCTTCTACCACGCGGGCAACTTCTTCAGCCGGGACAACATCCACCCCGGCATGATCACGCTGCACCCGGCGGGCTTCACGCACGGGCCGCATCCCAAGGCGCTGCAGAACGTGTTCCAGCAGGCGAAGCCCGCCACCGACGAGTACGCGGTCATGATCGACGCGCGCGATCCTCTGGAAGTCTCCGCACAGGCCGAGCAGATCGAATGGCGCGAGTACGTGGACAGCTGGCGTTCGAAGTGACGCGGTGAAGCTGGCAACCCTCAAACGTGGCGGCCGCGACGGGCGGCTCGCGCTGGTGAGCCGCGACCTGCAGCATTGCGTGCTGGTGCCGGGCATCGCACCGACCCTGCAGGCAGCGCTCGACGACTGGGACGGCATCGCGCCGCGGCTCGCCGAACGTGCCGCGGCGCTCGAGTCGCACCGCGACGCGCCGGAGGTCATGCGCTTCGATCCGGCGCAGTGCGCCGCGCCGCTGCCGCGCGCCTATCACTGGGTGGACGGCAGCGCCTACGTGAATCACGTGGAACTGGTGCGCAAGGCGCGCGGCGCGGAAATGCCCGCGTCCTTCTGGACCGATCCGCTGGTCTACCAGGGCGGCTCGGACGACATGCTGGGAGCGCGCGACGACGTGCCGTTCGGCGACGAGGCCTGGGGCATCGACCTCGAGGCGGAGGTCGCGGTGATCACGGACGACGTGCCCATGGGCACTTCGGCCGACGCGGCCGCCAGGCACATCCGGCTGGTCACGCTGGTCAACGACTGGTCGCTGCGCAACCTGATCCCCGGCGAGCTGGCCAAGGGCTTCGGCTTCTACCAGTCGAAGCCCGCGACGGCGTTCGCGCCGGTCGCGGCGACGCCCGACGAGCTCGGCGCGGCCTGGAGCGGTTGCAAGGTGAACCTGCCGCTGGTGAGCCGCATCAACGGCGCGGAGTTCGGCCGGCCGGAGGCCGGCGTGGACATGACCTTCAATTTTGCGCAGCTCATCGCGCACGTGACGAAGACGCGGCGCCTGGGCGCGGGCGCCATCGTCGGCTCCGGCACCGTGTCCAACTACGACCGCAGCCGCGGGTCGAGCTGCCTGGCCGAGAGGCGCATGCTCGAGCAGCTCGAGCACGGCCAGCCGCGCACGTCGTTCCTGAAATTCGGCGACCGCGTGCAGATCGAGATGCGCGCCGCGGACGGCAGCGACATCTTCGGCATGCTGGACAATCGCGTGGTGCGCGCCTGACCGGTCGCTGCCGGCACTCGCGCCGCCATGGTGACCGGATCGCCGGTGGCCATCTCAGTCGAAGGTCGACTTCCGCAACGTCACGGCGTGTCGACCCAGCTTTGCGCGGTGCACCTTGTCCCGATACCGCAGGCGCGCGATGCCGCCGGGCGCGCCGCGCAGGCGCACCGAATCCAGTGCCCCATCGCGCCAGGCGAGGTCCAGCGTGAAGCCGCCACGCGCGCGCACCCCGCCGATCGAACCCGTCGGCCATGCGCGCGGCAACGCGGGCAGCAGCTCGATCTCTCCGTCGATGCACTGCACGAGCATCTCGAGGATGCCGTTGGCGCCGCCGAAGTTGCCGTCGATCTGGAACGGCGGATGCGCGTCGAACATGTTGGGATAGGTGCGCGAAGGATCGAGCAGCAGCTTGAGGACCGCGTGCGTGTGCTCCGCCTCGCGCAGCCGCGCCCACAGATTGATGCGCCACGCGATCGCCCAGCCGGTGGACAGGTCACCGCGCAATTCCAGCGAGCGCCGCGCGGCTGCCGCCAGCTCCGGCGTGCGACGCGCACTGATCTGGTCGGAGGGAAACAGCGCGTACAGGTGCGAGACGTGCCGATGGTGCGGCTCGGGCGCCTGCAGATCCCAGTCCTCGAGCCATTCCTGCAATTGCCCGGCCGCGCCGATCCGGTCGGGCGGCAGCCTGGCGCGCGCGGCCGCGCACTCGGCGCGGAAATCCGCATCGACCTGCAGGATCTCCGTCGCCTGCACGCAATGCGCGAACAGGTCGCGCAGGATCTGCGAATCCATCGCCGGGCCCGCGCAGATCGCGGCGCCACCGGGGTGCTCGTTCTCCGGCGAGAGCGACGGACTCGTGACCCGATAGCGGCCGGATGGATCGGGCACCAGCGTGTCGAGAAAGAATTCGGCCGCACCTTTCATCAGTGGATAGATGTCGGCGAGCACGGCGCGGTCCCGCCCGTAGTCGTAGTGGTCCCACAGGTGCTTGCAGAGCCAGGCGCCGCCGGTGGGCCACAGGCCCCAGCGCGCGCCGTCGATCGGCGCCGTCGCGCGCCACAGGTCGGTATTGTGATGCGCCACCCAGCCGCGTGCGCCGTAGTTCACGCGCGCCGTGCGCGCACCGGTGATCGCCAGATCCTTCACGAGGCGGACCAGCGGTCCGACACACTCGGGCAGGTTCGCCGGCTCTGCCGGCCAGTAGTTCATCTCCGTGTTGATGTTGATCGTGTACTTCGAGCCCCAGGGCGCCGAGGGCCTGTCGTTCCACAAGCCCTGCAGGTTGGCTGGCTGGGTGCCCGGGCGCGAACAACCGATCAGCAGGTAGCGCGCATACTGGAAGTACAGCGCGGCCAGCTGCGGATCATCCGTGGTCGGTGAGTTGCGAATGCGCACGTCCGTCGGCTGGGCCGCGGCTGGCGTGCGTCCGAGATCGATGGAGACGCGCCCGAACAGGCTTCGATGATCGCGCACGTGCGCCTCGGCCAGCTCTTCCCAGGTGCGGCCGCGCACGGCCTGCAATCGCGCGAGGTTCGCCGCGGCCGGATCGCCGCTCACATCGTCGAAGCGGCGGTAGCTGGTTGCCATGGCGATCAGCAGCAGCGCGGAATCCGCACCCCTCACGCGGAGCGCATCTTCCGACGGCACGAGCTCGCCGCCCTGTGCCTGCAGCCACACGCGTGCTTCGAAGCGCAGCGCTGCGGGCAGCCCTTCCTGCGAGGTGTTGCTGCCCGCGAGGACCAGCGCATTGCTCTCGACACGCACGCTGGCGGGCATCGGCGTCTCGAAGCTGGCGCGAAGGTTCAGCGCACCCGCGCGGTCGGCGTGCATGCGGACGACCAGCAGCTGGTCGACCGCCGAGGCGAACGCTTCGCGCCGGAACGTCACGCCCTGCTGGCGGTACTCGACGCTGGCGATCGCGGTGTCCAGGTCCAGCTCGCGGCGGTAGTGCTCGACGAACGAACTGGAGCCGCAGTTCAGCAGCAGGTTGCCGACGGTCTGGTACGAGGGCATGCGCAGCGGCCGCGCCATCATCTCCTGGTCGGCGAGCGCCTGGGCCTCGGCGTACTTGCCCGCGTCGATCAGCGCGCGAACGCGCGGCAGGGCTGCCAACGCGCGTGGATCCGAAGGATCGTAGGGCCCGCCGGCGTACAGCGTGTCCTCGTTGAGTTGCAGGCGCTCGCGCGCCACGCCGCCGAATATCATCGCGCCCAGCCGACCGTTGCCGATGGGCAGCGCCTCGGTCCAGGCTTCGGCAGGCTGGCGATACCACAGTCGCCAGTCGCCTTCCCCGGCCGAAGGTGTCGCGGCACGCACCATCCATGGAGCGAGTGCCCCGGCGGCCACGCCGCCCTTGATTGCCGTCCTGCGCGTGATCATCGCGCGACATTAGCGCAATTGACGGCTGCGCCTCGCTGTCAATCCGGTGATCGTGCGATCACTCTTTTTTCGGCGTCGCTGCGCAATCGGCACAATGCGGGCAACCGCGGTCGAAGATGATCTTCCATTCGCCCGAGGGCTCGCGACGCCAGATCGAAGTGTAGGTCGCGATGCGTTGACCGGCGGGGTCGAGCACCGGCCCCGTGGACAGCGCCAGCCTGCCGCCCTCCTGCACTTCGACGATTTCCGGCGCCCAGGAAAACGGTGCCCGCGGCGCGTCGAAGAATCTCTGCCAGCGCGTCAGCACCTGGTCCGGGCCACGCAGCGGCTGGTCGGCGAGCCAGATGACGTCCGGCGCGATCATGGCGCGAAAGGCCTGCACGTCGCGATCCGCCAACGTTTTCGCGAAGGCGATCTCCGTGGCGCGCACCTGCTGCGCGAGTGTCGCGAGCTCCGCCGGTGGCGCGGCATCCGCGGCGATCGAGACGAGCGGCAATACGCACAGCAACCATGCGGTGAGTGGTTTCTTCATGACCTTTCCCCCTGTTTGCTGACAGCCGATATTACCTTCGGGGGAGCCGGGCTCCGCTCGGCCGATGGCACAATGCCATCGGACTGTCGAACGAGGAGAACGCATGGGCGAGTACACCACGCTCATGGCCCGGGACGGCCATGAATTCAACGCCTGGCTCACCGCTCCCACGGGCCCGGCACGCGGCGCGATCCTGGTCTGCCAGGAGATCTTCGGCGTGAACCATCACATCCGCGGCGTGGCCGACGGTTTCGCGGCCGAGGGCTACCTGACGATCGCACCTTGTTTGTTCGATCGCATCCGCCGCGGCATCGAGCTCGGCTACTCGCCGGCCGAGACCCAGGAAGGCCGCGGCTACCGCATGCAGATCCCGCCGGAGAAGACCCTGCTCGACCTCACGGCGTCCCTCAACGTGGTCAGGCACGCCGGGCGCGTGGCGGCGATCGGCTATTGCTGGGGCGGGACGCTCGCCTGGCTCGCCGCCTGCGAACTGCCGGTGGTCTGTGCGGTTTCCTACTACGGCGGCCAGATCAAGGATCACCTCGGGAAGCGTCCGAAGCATCCGGTGCTCTACCACTTCGGCGAAAAGGACCCATATATCCCGCCCACCGACATCGAGAAGATCCGCGCCGCCGATCCGGGCGGCGTGATCCATCTCTACCCGGCCGATCACGGCTTCAACTGCGACGAACGCGCCAGTTACGACGCGGCGAGCGCGCGCCTCGCGCGCGAACGCACGCTGGCCTTCCTCGCCGCGCAAATGGAGAAGAAATGAAACTCAAGGACGCCAGCCTCTGGAAGGAGCGCTGCTTCATCGGCGGCCAGTGGCAGGCCGCGGACTCGGGTGCGACCATGGAGATCCGCAATCCCGCCTCCGGCGAACTGCTGGGCACGGTGCCGAACGCCGGTGCCGCGGAGGCGCGCCGCGCCATCGACGCGGCGCACGCGGCGTGGGCCGGGTGGGCGAAGAAGACGGCCGGCGAACGCGCGAGGCTGATGCGCAAGTGGTTCGACCTGATGATGGCCAATGTGGAGGACCTCGCGGTCATCATGACCGCCGAGCAGGGCAAGCCGCTGGCCGAGTCGCGCGGCGAGATCGGCTACGCGGCCTCGTTCATCGAATGGTTCGCCGAGGAAGGCAAGCGCCTGTACGGCGACATCATTCCCGGGCATGCGCCGGACAAGCGCATCATGGTGCTGCGCCAGCCGGTGGGCGTGGTCGCCGCGATCACGCCGTGGAATTTTCCGGCCGCGATGATCACGCGCAAGGCCGGACCCGCGCTCGCCGCCGGATGCTCCATCGTCATCAAGCCCGCGCCGCAGACCCCGTACTCGGCGCTCGCCATGGCCGAGCTCGCACAGCGTGCCGGCATCCCGGAAGGCGTGCTCAACGTGGTCACCGGCGACGCCGTGGCGATCGGCGGCGAATTCACGGGCAATCCCAAGGTGCGCAAGATCTCGTTCACCGGCTCGACGCAGGTGGGCAAACTACTGATGTCGCAGGCGGCAGGCACGGTCAAGAAGGTGTCGCTGGAGCTCGGCGGCAACGCGCCGTTCATCGTGCTGGACGATGCGGACCTGGACGCGGCGGTGGCCGGCGCCATCGCCAGCAAGTACCGCAACACCGGTCAGACCTGCGTGTGCGCCAACCGCTTCATCGTGCAGTCGAAGATCTACGATGCCTTCGCGGCGAAGCTCACGGAGGCAGTGAAGAAGTTGCGCGTGGGTGACGGACTCAGGGGCGAAACCGACCAGGGACCGCTGATCGACACCAAGGCGCTCGCCAAGGTGGAGCGCCACGTGGCCGATGCGCGCGCCAAGGGCGCGAAGTTGCTGACCGGCGGGCAGAGGCACGCGCTGGGCGGCACGTTCTACGAGCCCACGGTGCTGACCCACGTCTCGCCTGACATGGTGCTGGCGCGCGAGGAGACGTTCGGCCCCGTGGCGCCGCTGTTCGAGGTGGCCACGGACGAACAGGCGGTCCAGCTCGCGAACGATACCGAGTTTGGCCTCGCCGCCTATCTCTACACGCGCGACCTCGCGCGCTCCTGGCGCGTCACCGAGGGCCTGGAGTACGGCATCGTCGGGCTCAACACCGGCATCATCTCCACGGAGGTCGCGCCGTTCGGCGGCATGAAGGAGAGCGGCATGGGACGCGAGGGCAGCAAGTACGGCATCCTCGACTTCACGGAGATCAAATACGTCTGCGTCGGCGGGATCTGAGCACGCCCGGCTGTGCGCCGACGCGCGCATAGGCAAGCTGCATGCAAGCCGCGTAAACTGCGCCGCCAGTGCTAGGACGGTTCCACGAAATCAGCATCGAGACGGCGGACATCGCCGAGTCGGTGGCCTTCTACGAGCGGCTCGGTTTCAGCCAATGCGGCACCACCGACACCTGGCCGCATCCGTATGGCGTCGTCACCGACGGCAAGCTGTACCTCGGCCTGCACCAGTTCAGGTTTCCCTCGCCGACCATCACCTGGGTGCATCCCGGTGTCGCGCAGCACACGCACGTCATCGAGAAGCATGGCATCGAGCTGGCGTGGAAGCGCGTCGGCGACGACGCCTTCAACGAGGTCGGATTCCTGGATCCTTCCGGCCAGGCGGTACGCGTGCAGGAGGCGGCCACGCACTTCGCCAGCGACCGTGAACACGCGGAGCCATCGCTGTGCGGCGACTTCGCCGAGTACAGCGTGCCGGCCGCGGAGTTCGAGCCGATGCGCGAATTCTGGGAGCCTCTCGGCTTCGTGGCCATGGGTGAGACGGAATCGCCCTACGTGCGGATGTCCATGACCAGCGATCACCTCGACATCGGCGTGCATCGACCGCGCACCCTGGATGCGCCCATGCTGGTGTTCAGCGCTGCCGACATGGGCGAGCGCATCGAACGCCTGCGCGCGCTCGGCCTGGAGACTTCGCAGGACCTGCCGCGCGGCCTGGATCCGCGCCATTGCGCGCTGCTCGAAGCGCCGGAAGGCACCGCGCTGCTGCTGGTCAATACCGTCGACTAGGCGGCATGGCCCGTACGCGCGCGTCGCCGATCCGATGCACCGGGTCGGTGGTCCGATGCGGGCGCGGGCCGAATGCTGGAATAATCACCCGCAATACCCGCCCCGGCGGGGGATCATCTTGCGGAGATTTCCATGACGCGTTGGTCGCACGCGGCTTGCGCCGCCACGCTCGTTCTGCTGTTTTCGGCGGTCACGCATGCCGACGAAGGCATGTGGACTTTCCACGGCTTTCCATTCGACAAGGCCAACGCCGCGCTCAAGACGCAGATCGACCAGGCCTGGCTCGATCACGTGCGGGCGGCGACCGTGCGCCTCGCCAACTGCACGGGTTCGTTCGTCTCCGCCGACGGCCTGATCCTGACGAATGCCCACTGCGTGCGCGGCTGTCTCGCCGACAATTCGACCCAGGAGAAGAGTTACCTCGAGGACGGCTACCTCGCGCGCACACGCGATGCGGAGATGCGCTGTCCGACGCAGATCGCCGACGTGCTCACCGGCATGGAGGACGTCACGGCCAGGATCAATGCGGCCACCGAAGGCAAGGCCGAGGCTGAAGCCAACGATGCCCGCAAGGCCGCGCTGACGCAGGTCGAACAGGAGTGCGAGGCGGCCAGCAAGCTCAAGTGCCAGAGCGTGTCGCTGTATGGCGGCGGCCAGTACTGGTTGTACAAGTACAAGCGTTACACCGACCTGCGGCTGGTGTTCGCGCCCGAATACGGCATCGCCGCCTTCGGCGGCGACCCCGACAACTTCCAGTTCCCGCGCTGGGGCCTCGACATGAGCTTGCTGCGCGCGTACGAAGCCGACGCGCCGGCGCAGCCTGCCACGCACCTGAAGGTCAACTTCGCCGGTCCCGCGGCCGGGGAAGCCGTGTTCGTCGCGGGCCATCCCGGCCGCACCGACCGCGGGCTGACGCCGGCGCAGCTCAAGCAGCAGCGCAACCTCGACTGGCCGCAGTACCTGATGCGCTATTCGGAACTGCGCGGGCGCCTGATCCAGTTCTCGCAGGCCAGTCCCGAGAACGCGCGCATCGCCGCCGACCTGCTGCACCGGGTCGAGAACTCCATCAAGGTGCGCCGCAAGATGCTGGACACCCTGCACGACGACAATCTGCTGGCGCGCAAGACGGCCGAACAGCAGAACCTGCAGTCACGGGTCGCCAAGGACGAAAAGCTCAGGGCGGCGATCGGCGACCCCTGGAAGGAAATCGACGTGGCGTTGGCGAACGAGCGCGCCATCTACGAGCCGTATCTCTACCTGGAACAGCCCGCCGGCTTCCAGGGCAGGCTGATCGGCTGGGCGCGCACCCTGGTACGCGGCACCGCCGAGCGCGACAAGCCCAATACCGAGCGGTTCCGCGAGTACACGGACGCGGCGCTGCCACGCGTCGAGCGGCAGCTGACGGCCAAACTACCCGTGTACCCGGAGCTGGAGATCCTGGAGCTGTCCTTCAGCCTGGAGCGCATGCGCGAGTGGCTGGGACAGGATCACCCGGTGGTGCGCAAGCTGCTGGGCAGCGAGACTCCCGCGCAGCTCGCGCGGCGCGTAGTCACGAACACCCGACTGGCGGAACCGGCCGTGCGGCTCGAGTTGTGGACGGGCGGCAAGGCCGAGGTGGCCGCGTCCACCGATCCGATGATCGCGCTGTGGCGCAGCGTCGATGCGGAGGCGCGCGCGCTGCGCAAGAAGTACGAGGACGAAGTCGAAGGACCGATCAAGCATGCCTCCGAGCTCATCGCGCGGGCGCGGTTCGCGACGCTCGGCACCAGCGTGTATCCCGACGCGACCTTCACGCTGCGCCTGAACTGGGGCACGGTGCAGGGCTGGAACGAGCAGGGCAAGCCCGTGGAGCCCTTCACGCGCCTGGCACGCGCCTTCGAGCGGGCCACCGGTGCGGCGCCGTTCCGGCTGCCCGACAGCTGGATGCGCGTGAAGGATCAGCTCGACCTGGGAACGCCGTTCGACCTCGCGACCAACAATGACATCGTCGGCGGCAACTCGGGCAGTCCGCTGATCAACGCGCAGGGAGAGCTGGTGGGCCTGATGTTCGACGGCAACATCCACTCGATCTCGGGCGCCTACTGGTTCGATCCGTCGAAGAATCGCGGCATCGCCGTGCACCCGGCCATCATGCGCGAGGCGTTGCACAAGGTGTACGGCGCTGACGCGTTGCTGGAAGAACTGTCGCGCTGAACCTGGCGCCGCGCTAGCGGCGCGCGGTCAGCTCGAACTTCACGCGCATCTCGTCGAGCACGACCAGGGCGCCGAGCGCGGCGCTGAAGGGCTGCAGCCCGAGATACGAGTGCTTCAGCGGGAATTCCCCCGACGCGGTGATCGCGCCCGCCTCGCGCCTGACCGTCACCGGCACGCGCAGCGGATGCGTGCTGCCCTTGAGCGTGATCTCGACGCCCACGTCATAGCCGTCGCCGGCGGCGCGCACGTCCGTGGCCCGCAGCCGGATGTCCGGATAGCGCGCCGCGTCGAGCAGCGCCTCGGACAACATGTTCTCGCGGGTGCCTTCGCGCGCGTTCTGCGGCACGGACGACGGAAAATCCGCGCCGGCGGCGGCGCGCAATCCGGGCTCGTCCACCGTCAGCGAGGCGACCGGGAAGCGGATGTCGAAACGCGTCTGCAGGGGATCGTCCGTCACGTATACGGACCCGGCCAGATCGTGCGAGGCAATCACGTGGTTGTGCCCGAGGCGCGCCATCGCACCGCCGCGATACACATAGACCTGCAGCAGCGATTCGTCTGCGACCACGCGGTATTCCTGCGCGCCGGCGGGCGGCGCCACGCTGGTTTCCGGCGCCGGGGCGGGCGGCGGCGCGGGTTGCGGAGGCCTTGTCTGACAGGCGACGAGCCCCAATAGCAGCAGCCCTGTCACGAGGGAACGGGAACCGTGGCTCGAACGTCGACTACTCATCTGGTGTGCCCGTGTGTACATGCTTTGACCCTGTGCCCGGCCAGCGGCTAGCTTACCGACATGTCCTTTCGTAACACGACGCAGTCCTGGGGTTCTGTGGCCAAGTTGCTGCACTGGCTGATCGTGCTGCTGATCATCAACCAGTGGGTCATCGCGATGCGCGCCGACAGCCTGCCGATCGGCATCGCGAAGCTGCAGGCGCTCGCCTGGCACAAGTCGTTCGGCATCACGATCCTGATGCTGGCCGTGGTGCGTCTGGTGTGGCGCTGGACGAACCCGGTGCCGGATCTGAGCGCCGGGACGCGGCCCTGGGAACGGGTGCTCGCGCGGATCTCGCATCTGTTGCTGTACGCGCTGATCTTCGCGATGCCGTTGACCGGCTGGCTGATGTCCTCGGCCAAGAATTTCCCGGTGAGCTGGTTCAGGCTGTTCCAGCTGCCGGACCTGGTGGCGCCCGACGAAACGCTGTACCAGCGCATGCACGACCTGCACCACCTGCTGTTCAAGGTGCTGGTGGTCGTCGCGGCGCTGCACGTGGCCGGCGCGCTCAAGCATCATTTCATCGATCGCAACGACGTCCTGAAACGCATGCTGCCGTTTGGCGGCTCGAAGTGAGGCTGCATGACCAACTACCCCGTGCTCGCGGCGCTGGCCGCGCTGCTCGCCGGCGCCACACCCGCCGCATCACCCGCGGCACCGCCCGCGCCCGCCGGAACCGCCGCGGCCGCGGCCGCCGGCACCCCCTATCGCCAGGCGCCCGGCGCATCGCTCACGTTCACCTTCGACCAGGCGGGCGCGGAGAATCGCGGCTCCTTCGGCCAGTTCACGACCGTGCTGGTCTACGACGAGAAGAACCCGACGGCCGGCTCGCTCGAAGTGACCGTGCAGATGGCCTCGCTCGACACGCAGGACAAGGATCGCAATGAAACGCTGGCCGGCGAGGATCTGCTCGACACGAAGAAGTTTCCCACCGCGCGTTACACGGCGGGTTCGTTCGCGAAGCGCGCCGACGGCACGCTGGAAGCCGTCGGGAAGCTGACGTTGCGCGGCGTGACGCGCGACCTGCGCGTGCCGCTCACGATCCGCAAGACCGGCACGGGCCTCGAGATCTCCGGCGAGGTCACGGTCAGGCGCCTGGACTACGGCGTCGGCCAGGGCGAATGGAAATCCACCGAGTGGGTCGGCAACGACGTGCGGCTGCAGTACAAGGTGCCGATGATGCCGGCCAAGTCATGAAGGCGCCCGGCTGATGCTCACCCGCGATTCCATGCGGCGCGTCTGGATGGGCATTTCACTGTCCGTGGCCCTGTTGTCCCTGCATCCGGCCTATACCGGCCTGACGAGCTGGTGGATGCCGGGCATCGCCTTCACGGTATTCCTGGGGTTCGCGCTCGAGCCGCTGCTGTTGACCTGGGAGCTGCGGCGTCGTGGCGAGGAGCTGCAGATCACCGACGAGGGCGTACTGCGCCGGCTGCCACGCGGTGACAGCGAATACGTGCGCTGGAGCGAGCTGCGCGAGGTTTCGATCGTGGTCACGCCCGGTGCGAATCGCGTGGAGGAATACTTCTTCGTGCTCGCCGGCCCGGGCACGACCGGAGTGCTCGTGGGGCAGCGGCTGGCCTCGCGCCACGACCTGCTGTCACACCTCAACAAGCTGCCGGGCTTCGATCATCGCGGCATCGCCGCGGCGTTCGCCTCGCCGGTCAACCAGCGTTTCACGTTGTGGCGCGCCGCGCCCATCGAGGGCGAGGCGCACGTGCTGCAGGACCGGCTGGCCACGCCAGACGAGCGGTCGCGACTGCGGCTGCACTGAAGACGCGTCAGCACTTCGATCCGTCCTTGCGCGTGAACAACGCCGGCGCGTTCGCGCCGTGGTACATCAGGTCGACGTCCGGGTAGAACGCGCGATCCTCGGGGTCGCGGTTGCTGATCTCGAGGTATACCGCCGGCACGCTGCCGCGGTTCACCAGGCAGTGTCCGTCCTGGGTGCCGAGCGGAAACCCCGCGCACATGCCCGCGGTCAGCGTCTGTTCGCCCGCATCGGTGCACAGCACGACTTCTCCCGACAGCACGAACACGAACTCCTCCTCGTGCGAATGCCAGTGGCGCATCGAGGATTCCTTGCCGGGCGGCAAGGTGGTGTGATTGATGCCGATCCTGGTCAGGCCGAGCGCGGCGCCGAGTGCGCGTTTCTCACGCGGCAGTACTCGCGAACGGTACGGTTCCGGATATCCGGATGAATTGCGCGGCTCGAGCGACATGGGATCGAGCGCGGGTTGCTTCAGGCTCATGTGCGTGGGGTCCCCGGGGGCATTGCCGAAAAACGGACTGCGTGCAAGTGTAGCCACATGCCGCAGATGTTTGATGATGTCGGGGAGATCGTCGAGGAAGCATTGCGGCGCGTGGGCCGGCGCGTGGTGCTCGCGCTGCCGCTCGGCATCGGCAAACCCAACCTGATCGCCAACGAATTCTTCCGCCGCGCGCGCGCCGACCGCGGCCTGGACCTGACCATCTTCACGGCGCTTTCGTTCCGCAAGCCCCGCGGTGGCAGCGACCTCGAGCGGCGCTTCATCGATCCGCTGGCGGCGCGCGTCTTCGGCAACTACCCGGAGCTCGAATACCTGGAAGCCGTGCGCCGCGACACGATGCCGGCGAATGCACGCGTGATCGAATTCTTCTTCGAGCCGGGGTCGCTGCTGCACAGCCGACACGCACAGTCGCACTATCTCGCGGCGAACTACACGCACGTGGCGCGCGAGGTGCTCGAGCGTGGCGTCAACGTGATCGCCCACGTGGTGGCGCGCCGCACGGTGGCCGGCGTCGGCGAAATCAGCCTGGGCAGCAATCCGGACGTGACCGTCGACCTGCTGCCGGAGGTGGCGCGGCTGCGCGCGGCCGGACAGGCCATCGTGCTGATGGGACAGGTGCATCGCGAGATGCCGTTCATGCTGGGCGCCGCCTGCGTGGCGCCCGATACCTTCGACCTGCTGCTCGATCACTCGCGCTACGACTACGACCTGTTCGCGCCACCCAACCCGGCACTGGCGACGGTGGATCACGCCATCGGTCTGCACGCCAGCAGCCTGGTGCGTGACGGCGGCACGCTGCAGATCGGCTTCGGCGAGCTCGGTGATTCGATCGTCTATTCGCTGCTGCTGCGGCACCAGCAGAACGAAGCCTGGCGGCGCGCGTTGAGCGACGTCGGCAGCGAGCGCAGCGCGGCGCTGATCGATGCGCTCGGCGGGCGCGCGCCCTTCAGCACGGGCCTGTTCGGCGCGACCGAAATGTTCGTCGACCAGATGCTCGACCTGTACCGCGCCGGCATCCTGCGGCGGCGGGTGCACGACTACCTGCCGCTGCAGAAGGCGCTGGCCGCCAACGGCTCGAGCACGCGCGTGGACGCGGGGCTGCTGGAAGCATTGCTGGCGGCCGGCGCGGGTCCGGTGCTCGGAGCTGCGGACGTGGCTGCGCTGAAGGCCGCCGGCGTGTTCCGCGGCGAATGCCGGTTCGAGGACGGGTGCATCGTCTCGCCCGAGGGGACGCGCATCGAGCCCGACCTCGGCGACCCACGTCGACGCGCGCAAATGGCCGAGTGCCTGGGGCTGGAGCTCAAGGGCGGCACGGTGATGCACGCCGGATTCCTGCTCGGACCGCGCGCCTTCTATGCGGCGCTCTCGGCGATGCCCGAGTCCGAGCGTCGTCTGTTCGACATGCGCGGCGTGGGCTTCATCAACCAGCTCTACGGCCCCGACCAGGAGCTGCGGATCGCGCAGCGCAGCCATGCGCGCTTCGTGAACACGTCGATGATGCTGAGCACGCTCGGCGCGGCGATTTCCGACGGCCTGGCCGACGGCCGCGTGGTCTCGGGCGTGGGCGGCCAGTACAACTTCGTCTCCATGGCGCACGCCCTGCCCGGCGCGCGCGCGGTGCTGTGCGTGCGCGCCACGCGCCGCAAGGACGGCAGGCTCACCTCGAACATCGTGACCAGCTATGGCCATTGCACGATCCCGCGGCACCTGCGCGACGTCGCGATCACCGAGTACGGCATGGCGGACCTGCGCGGCAAGACCGACGCCGAGTGCATCGCCGCGATGATCGACATCGCCGATTCGCGCTTCCAGGAGCAGCTGCTGCGCGAGGCGCAGCGCGCCGACAAGATCGACGCGAGCTATCGCATCCCGGCCTCGCGGCGCCACAACACCCCCGAGCGCCTCGCCGAGGCCTTCGCGGCGTACCGTCGCGCGGGCCTGTTCTCCGAGTACCCGTTCGGCACCGATCTCACGCGCGAGGAGATCGAGCTGGCGCGCGCGTTGCGTTGGCTGAAAGAGGCGACCGCCACGCGCGGCGGCAAGCTGCTGATGCTCGGGCGCGCGTTGTCTGCCGGCGCGCGCACCGGACAGCAACAGCTGCTCGAGCGGTTGCAGCTCGCGAACCCGCGAACGGTGCGTGAAAAGCTGGAGGCGCGACTCGTGGCGGCGGCGCTGCGCGCCACGTCTACTTCGCGAACAGGCGCGCCGGATCCCTGAAGGCCTTGAACTCTAGCGCGTTGCCCGAGGGGTCGTACAGGAACATCGTCGCCTGTTCGCCGACCTGGCCCGCGAAGCGGATTCCCGGTTCGATCTCGAAACGCGTGCCGGCGCGTCGCAGCCGCTCCGCCAGCGACTGCCAGGCATCCCAGTCCATCACGATGCCGAAGTGCGGCACGGGCACGTCGTGCCCATCGACTTCGTTGTGATGCACGCGCGGCATGCGGCCGGGCTCCAGGTGCGCCACCACCTGGTGACCGAAGAAATCGAAGTCCACCCATTCCTCGCTGCTGCGCCCTTCGGGGCAGCCGAACAGGCCTCCATAGAAACCGCGCGCCGCCCCCAGGTCGTGAACCGGAATGGCGAGGTGAAACGGTGGCGGCATCTGTTCCCTGGACTACTGGAGCAGTTGCGCGACGGCCTGCAGCAGGATGACTGCGACGCAGAGCGCACGTGTGCAGCGATCAACCATGGTCCTTCTCCCGTGAATCTTGCTGACTGCGAATCGTACCGGCCTGGCCGTGCTTTCCCCACCAGAGGTCCCGAGCCCGTACGGCGAGGTCCGGCTGATCGGCGAACATCCCGGTGATTCCGGCGTCGAGCAGCGCATCGATCTCCCGTGGGAGGTCGCCCTGGGCTGCCACGTCGCCGGACGATCTTAAATCAACCGGCAGGAATTCGTTCTCGGCCCTTAGAGTCCAGACGTGCACGCCGAGTTTAAGGTTGCAGGCGCGGCGGGCCAGGCCGGTATCCGTGATCTTGCCGCCCGCGAATTGCACCACCATCCATTTGTGCGGGCCGATGGCATCGGCATAGGTCGCAATCTGGGCGAGTCCCGCGTCGGACATCAGGTCCAGGTAGCTGCGCCGATCACCGGATAGTGTGAAATCAAAGGGTTGGCCGCCCGGTGCGACGAGCTGGACCAGGCGCAGGTCCGTGCGGCGCCGCAACGCCACGAGGTTGCCAACCTCGAAAGACTGGATCCAGACCGGATCGGAGCGGCGGGTGTATCCATGCCGACGCAATGCGTCCAGCAGCGCCGCGTCGAAATGCAGGCCCAGCGCGGCGAAGTAACTGGGGTGCTTGGTCTCCGGGTAGATGCCGATTCGCGGCGGTGCCGGACGACCCGCTTCCCTGGCCGCGGCGGCGCGCTGCGCGTCGACCGCGGCCACTAGTTCGAGCACGTCTTCGAACGTCGGGATTCCAAAGGCGCCGTCGTAGCGGGCATTCGCGGGTCGCAGCCCGGGCAGCCGTTCTCGGGCCCGCAAGGTGCGCAACTCGGCGAGCGTGAAGTCCTCGGTGAACCATCCGGTGATGGTTTCACCATCGATGGTCTTCGTGGTCTTGCGTGCGGCGAACTCCGCATGCGCCGCCACGTCGGTCGTGCCGCCGATCTCGTTCTCGTGCCGCACGACCAGCGCGCCATCCTTGGTGATCACCAGGTCGGGTTCCACGTAATCCGCACCCTGCTGAATCGCGATGAAGTAGCCCGCGAGCGTGTGTTCGGGCACGTATCCGCTGGCGCCGCGATGCGCTATGACAAATGGCCGCTCGGCGGCCTGCGCCGGGCTTGCGTTCATGAGAACTGCGCCCGCGAACCCGGCGACGAGCCAGTTACAGAATCTGCCTCGAGGTTGCATTGGATGGGAGATTCGCCCATGGATACCAAGGTCCGCCGCTGGCAGGAGCTTACGGTGAGGAGTGCGGCTTGTCTCGCGACGGGACTGGCGCTGGTCCTCGGGGTCGCAGGATGCGCAAGCGATGCTCGCCCGACAGTCGTCGGCCAGCCATTCAAGCTGCCCGGCCTCGACGACTATTGCGCCGTCGCGCAGAAGGAAATCGCCGCCTCGCGCGTGCCGGCGCGCAACGTGCTGGTGACCGACTACCAGGCATTCACGCGCGCATCGCCTTCGGTCAAGCCGCTGGAAACGATGCAGTACGTGAGCTACGCGGACCCGCAGCGGAGCAAGCCGCGCATGATCTCCTGCAAGCTGCACAGCGCGGCGCGCATCCGCGCCGAGTATGGCGCCACCGCCGCGGGCGAGCCCAGTTCGTGCGCGCGGCTCAACCGCCGCACGCTGGACGCGGTCATGCTCACGCTGACCGATCGCCAGAAGAAGAAGATGCCGTTCAAGGGGCCGGTGCCCGTGATGCTCGAACCTGATCTTCAGGCCACGAGCGAGGCCGACTGGCTGCAAACCTTCACCATGGTGGAGACCGATGCGGGCGGCACGCTGCGCATCCGGGCCAAGAGCCTCGGCAGGTCGGCCGGCAATGTCCGCGTGGGCAGCCGCGCCGTCGCGAACGGCGAGCGGCAGTATTGCCACCTGATCGCGCCCGATTACCTCAAGCGCATCCTGATCGGCGAGGTGCAGCTGCCCAAGGCGGGCTTCCCGGGCGCAGGCCAGACGGCGGCACGCTAGCCGCCCAGGCGCCGCCGACGCGGCTTCCGGTTTCCGCACCACGCGGGCTTGCGGCGCGCGCTGCTAAGCTCGCGCGGTGTCCACCACGATCGCGCCGTATACCCGTCCGGAGGAACTGGCCCATTCGCTGACCGCGGGACTCGGCATCGCCGCCTGCGCGCTGGCCATTCCCTGGCTGGCATGGGTGTCGTGGCACGATCCGTGGCGACTGGCCGCCGCGCTGTGCTTCGGCGTCAGCGCACTGGCGATGTTCGTGACGTCGGTGATCTATCACTGGGCGCGCGACCCGCAACTCAAGGTGCGGCTGCGCAAGCTCGACCACTCCGCGATCTATCTACTGATCGCCGGCACGTACACCCCCGTGGCACTGATCGCCATGGGCGGAGCCCGCGGATGGGTGTTGTTCGCGGCCGTGTGGATGCTGGCGCTGCTCGGCATCGTCGCCAAGAGCACGCTCGGATTTCGCTTCCCGAAGTTGTCGCTGCTGCTGTACGTGGCAATGGGCTGGATCGGCGTACTGGCGATCCGGCCGATGACCGAGTCGTTGAGCGCGCACGAGCTCGCCTGGGTGATCGCCGGCGGCCTGGTGTACACCGCCGGCGTGCCCTTCTATGCCTGGAAGAGCCGCCGCTACACGCATGCGCTGTGGCATCTGTTCGTGCTCGGCGGCGTTGCCTGCCACTTCGTCGCGGTGCTCAGCCTCGTGAACTCCGCTCGCGCCGTCTGATCGCGCTACTTCTTGCGACGCGGCAGCCTTTTCTTCTTCGCCGACCGCCTCTTCGGTGCCGCCTTCCTGGCGCGAACGCTGGCTGCGGGGCGGCGCCTGGACTTCGGCTTCGCGGCGGTCTTGCGCCTCGGCTTCGCCTTCGTTTTCGTTTTCGCTTTTGCTTTCGCCTTGCCTCCGGCCTTCGGTCGGGCCGGCGACCGCGACTTCGACGAGGGCCTGCCGACCGATTCGGCACTGCCGGCCTTTTTCGCCGGCGACCCGACGCTCGCCGGCCCGGCGGATCCCGTGCCGCGCAGCTGGTCGATGATGGCGGGATTCTCCAACGTCGACAGGTCCTGCGCGATGTCCTCGTTGCGCGCGATGGCGCGCAGCAAGCGGCGCATGATCTTGCCGGAGCGCGTCTTCGGCAGATTGTCGGCGAAGCGGATCTCGTCGGGTCTGGCGATCGCGCCCAACTGCTCCGAGACATGCTCCCGCAGCACCTGCGTGAAGGCATCGGCCTTGTCGCCCGTGGGTCGATCGCCCTTCAGCACGACGTAGGCGAACACGGACTCGCCCTTGATCTCGTGCGGCCGGCCGACCACGGCCGCCTCGGCCACCCTGGGATGGGCGACCAGGGCCGATTCGATTTCCATCGTGCCGAGCCGGTGCCCGGCGACGTTCAGCACGTCGTCGATGCGGCCCATGATCCAGAAGTACCCGTCCTTGTCGCGATGTGCACTGTCACCGGCCACGTAGTAACGGTTCTGGAACGTCTCCCAGTACGTCTGGATGTAACGATCGTTGTCACCCCAGATGGTGCGTAACATCGACGGCCAGGGTTTACGGATCACCAGGTAGCCGCCCGCGTCGGCGCCTTTCACTTCCTCGCCGCGCGCGTCGACGATGGTCGCGTCGATGCCGGGCAGCGGCAGCGTGCACGAGCCGGGCTTGGTGGGCGTGCACCCCGGCAGCGGCGAAATCATGATGGCGCCGGTCTCCGTCTGCCACCAGGTGTCCACCACCGGGCAGCGGCCGCGGCCGATGTGCTCGTGGTACCACATCCAGGCTTCCGGATTGATGGGCTCGCCCACCGAGCCCAACAACCTGAGCCGCGTGAGGTCGTAGCGCGCCGGGATGTCGTCGCCGAGCTTCATCAGCGCGCGGATCGCCGTGGGCGCCGTGTAGAAGATGGTCACGCCCTGCTGCTCGATGATCTGCCAGAAGCGTCCGGGGTGCGGCGTGGTCGGGCCACCCTCGTAGATCACGACGGTGGCGCCGGCCGCGAGCGGACCGTAGGCCACGTAACTGTGGCCCGTGACCCAGCCGATGTCGGCCGTGCACCAGAAGACGTCGTCGTCGCGGATGTCGAATACCCACTTGGTCGTGAGTTTCGCGCCCAGCAGGAATCCCGCGCTCGAATGCTGGATGCCCTTCGGCTTGCCCGTGGAACCCGAGGTGTACAGCAGGAACAGCGGATGCTCGGCGTTGACCCAGACCGGTTCGCACACCGGGCTCTGGCCTTCGATCGCGTCGTGCCACCAGATGTCACGCGCCTCTTTCATGGCGACGTCGTGGCCGGTGCGCTTCAGCACCACGACATTGCGGATGCTGCGGCAGCCCTGCGACAGCGCCTTGTCGGCCGATTCCTTGAGCTCGATGATCTTGCCGGCGCGCCAGCCACCGTCGGCGGTGATCAGCACCGTGGCCTGCGCATCCTCGATGCGATCCTTGAGTGACAGCGCCGAGAAGCCGCCGAACACCACCGAGTGCACGGCGCCGATGCGCGCGCAGGCGTGCATCGCGACGATGGCCTCGACGGTGAGCGGCATGTAGATGACGACGCGGTCGCCCTGCCTGACGCCGAGCGAGCTCAGCGCATTCGCGAAACGGCAGACGTCCGCATGCAGCTCGCGATAGGACACGTGGCGCACGTCGCCGGGCTCGCCGACGAACGTGACGGCCGTCTTGTGACCGCGCTCCTCGAGATGCACGTCGAGACAGTTCCAGGCCACGTTCAGCTCGCCGTCGACGAACCAGCGGTAGTTCGGCGCCCTGGATTCGTCCAGCGTCACGCTGAACGGCTTGTGCCAGCGCAGCTCGCTCTGCGCCTGCCGCGCCCAGAAGCCCTTGTAGTTGGCCGCGGCTTCTGCCTGGAGCTTGTCGACGTCCTCCGGCTTGAGGCGGGCGCGCTCGGCGAATCCGGCGGGAGGGGTGAAACGTCGTTCCTCGATGAGAACGGATTTGATGTTTTGCTGCGTCACGGCCGCGAAGTGTAAACCGAAATGGCCCACCCCCCGTCTCAGCGGAACGCCGGGCTTTTTCCAGGGGGACTCCATGCGTTCCGTGCGAACTCGCTTCGTTCTGCTGCACGCGCTCGCCGGTGCGGTATTGACAGTGATCGGCCTGGCGGGGTTCGACCGCTGGACCGCGATCCACCTGCACCAGTCCGGCTACGAGGGCCTGGAATGGCTGCTGCGGGGGACCGAATGGCTGGACACGGTGACGGCCAAGGAAATCTCCAAGTTCCTGCTGGGCTTGTTAGTCACCGGCGCCGCGCTGCTGCTGCTGATTCCCGCCGTCACCCGGCGGGCGGCGCGCGCCGTGTTGTTCGTTGGCCTCGCGCAGTTGCTCGGCACGCTCTCGACCGGCGTGGCCAAGAACCTGTTCGGCCGGCTGCGCCCCTTCGAGCTGCTGCAGTCCGGAGACTGGAGCCATGCGTGGTTCGTCGGCGGTAGCTCCTTTCCCTCGGGCCATGCGGGCTTCTATTTCGGCCTGTTCCTGCCGCTGGCGTGGCTGTTTCCGCGCTGGCGCTGGCCGCTGATGCTGGTTCCGTGGTTCATCGCCGTGGCGCGCATCGATGCCAATCACCACTTCGTCAGCGACGTCGGCCTGTCGATCGCCATGGTCGGCGCGATCACGCTGGGCCTGGCGCAACTGGCCAGGTGGCCGGAGAGATCGCGCTAGGCCGCCGCGTGCAACGGCAGCAGGGCGAGCCGCTCGGCCTGCTTGCGCAACAGCGGTCCGAAATTGTGGCGATCGAAAAACGCGTTCAGCGCGGCGATGTCGGGCGCGCGGCGTGCCAGATCCGTACGTACGGTGTCCAACGGCATGTCACAGGCAATCTCGGTCAGCCGCCGCGCGAGGAAAGCGGCTTCGCGATGCTCTGCGAGCTTGGCGGCCAGCTTGCCGGCGCCGCGCACGGGGATGGTCGCGACCTGATCCAGGTTGTCGTACAGCTCTTCCAGCGACGCGAATACCTTCATCAGCGCGGCGGCGGTCTTCGGACCGACTCCCGGAACTCCCTTGATGTTGTCCACGCTGTCGCCCGTGAGCGCGAGGAAATCCGCGAAGCGCTCGGGTGCGACGCCGAATCGATCCTCCATCTGGTGGTACCGGTAGTGCGCATTGTCGGTGTAGTCCCAGTACACGTCGCCTTCGCGGATCAGCTGCGCGAAATCCTTGTCGCGCGTGACCAGGGTCGCGCGCAGACCCTCGCGGCGGCAGCGCGTCATCAACGTGCCGACGATGTCGTCGGCCTCGTAGTGCGCGTGGCTGAATGCCGGGATGCCGGCGTGCAGGCAGAATTCGCGGCAACCCGCGAACTGGTGCTTCAGGTCGGCCGGCGGCGGCTCGCGATTGGCCTTGTAGGCTGGATAGATCTGGTTGCGGAACGACGTGGTGAGGCTCTCGTCGAAGGCCACGGCGATGAACCGCGGCTGGGCGCGCTCGATGAGATCACCCAGGAAGCGCGCGAAGCCGAAAGTGGCGTGCGCCGGATTGCCGTCGCGGTCGGTCATGTCCGGCGGCAAGGAGTAATACGCCCGGAACACGTAGACCGAGGCATCGATGAGGTAGATCACGCGCGGATCGTAAATGGGGTGTGACCCCAATTGCCACGGTCATGCCACCTGGCCGACGGCTCCCGCTTCGGTGGCCTGCGCGAGCTGGCGCTCGGCGCGCTGCAGGGCCGAGTCGACCATGGTGGCGAACAGCTCGGCGGTATCGTGCAGGCTCTGCGAAGCAAGCCCGAGGTCGCGCGGCCGCCGCACGATCTGCCGGCAGCAGTTCGCCACCTGGATGTCGCGCGAGACGTCCACGACCGCGCCGTCGGTGAGCGCCCGCAGCGCCTTTTCCGGCACGCCCGCGCGCTGGCACGAGCCGATCCACAAGGGATAGACCAGCCGCGGCATCCGCTCGAAGAACCACAGGTAACCCACCAGCCCCACGGCCGCGCGTTCCACGAGCTGGTAGTGCGCATAGGCAGCAAGAGCGATGGTCTGCGGAAGCGGCGTCAGCGACACGCTCTCCATGGCATTGAGGCCGAGGGCGCGCACGTCGTCGAGCAGGGCGCGTCCCTGGTCGAAAGCCAGCGCGGGCACGGCGAGAAGTTCCTGCCACGCGGTCCAGTCCTCGGGCGGCACCACGTCGGCAGCCACTTCCCGGAGTCGCGAATGCACGTTGATGACGTGATTCAGCTCGAGCAGCAACTGGCGATGGATCACCGGCCCCAGCGCGTGGGTCTTGAAGCAATCGAGCGTCTTCGCGAGCGCCGAAGTCCGCGTGAGCATGTCGAACTCGAGCGAGAAAACGTCGGCACTGTTCATCGGGGGCCTGTTTGTGGTGCAGCAAAAAGTCGGCTTGTATAAGTAGTGTCACGACTTCAGGGTTTCTCTCACCTCGGTTGCCATAACGACAAATTATTTTCAATCAAGGACTTGCTACAAACCCTGCCTCCTTTGTCTATTTTTCATTGCAGGGCTGCTCGGCTGTCTGTAAACATCCCCGCAGAATCAGGGAAGCCCAGAACAAACTGAACAGAATCCGTTGCATCACCGGACTCCTTCTCTACTTCATCGTGCCGGTGACGCTGCTCTGTTCCTGTTCGGCAGGCGTCGTGGGCGAGCCGCTGGTCGAGTATTCGACGGACGTGGTCGTCACGGGCAGCCGCTCGCAGGTGCTGACGCGCCAGCTGGACGCCGGCATCTACGTGCTCGAGATCCGCGAGCGCGACATCGATCTGCGCGTCGCGCTGGACTGCGGCGAGCGGCATTCGGTCCTGGCAGACGCCAGCACGCGCCACGGCCTGCTGCGCACGGTAGTTAGACTCGGAGCCGACAGCCGACTTCGGCTGACCCTCGACAGCCTCGACGTGCGCGGCTGGAAGGGCGCCGCTGCGGTGCGCATTTTGCGCTGGCCGCGCACCGACCCCGAGGCGCCCGACCAGCGGCTGCTGGGCTTCGAGTCGCTCGGTGCCGCGCACGAGCTGATCGCCGCCGGCACACCCGCGGAGTGGCGCGCGGCGCTCGCGCCGCTGCGCGAGGCGGCGCGGCATTTCCAGGCAGGCGGGGATCTGCACTCGATGGCCGAAGCCGAATACCTGCGCGGACGTGTCGAGCGCGATCTGCTGTTCGGCTTCAACGGCGAAACGGCGCGGTTGGCGCTGCTGCACTTCCGCGCTGCCGCCGATGCGGTCGGTGCGCAGCGCGCCGCGATCCTGCTGGCCTCGAACGAGCTGGCGGCGGCGGCTCGCATGGGGGCCGAAGTGCCGCGCAGCGAGAGGACCGCTCTGCTCGAGCGCGCGGCGCGGCGTCTCGCCCAGGCCGGCGCGTTCTTCGAGTCGCGCGACATGCAGAGCGATGCGCTCGAGGCCGTCGATCTCGACCTGGGCCGCATGCGGTTGGTGGGACGAACCGAGGTCGCGATCGCGACTGCCTACGAAGCAATGCGCGAGCGCGCGCGCCGGCGCGCCGACGCCTATTTTGAAGTGCTGGCGACGCGCGGTCTCGCGAACATCGCGCTGCGCAGCGGCGACGCCGCCCGGGCCGCGCAGCTGTTCGAGCGCGTGATCGCGTTCGTCGAGCGGCCCCGCAACCCGGGCCTGTATGCGCGACTGCGCGGCGATTTCGGTCGCGCGCTGCTGGCGCTGGGAGAGTTCGATCGCGCGCTGGAGCTGCACTCCGAAGCGTTCCGGTTGTTCGCGTCCCGCGGCAACGACCGGCGCGCGGCCCACGAGCTGCTCGCGCTCGCCACCATCCAGCTGCGCACCGGCAACCCCGAGCTCGCGCTCGACGCCGTCGAGGGTGCGCTGCCGCTGTTCCAGCGCTCACAGGATCAACCCGGCAAGGCGGCCGCGCTGCGCATCGCCGGCATGGCCGCGGCAGGAATGGACCGGCACGAGCGCGCGCTCGAATACCTGCAGGACGCCGAGCGCCTGGAACGAGACCGGCTGAACCTCGGCCGGACGCGCCTGCTGATCGCCGGCGAACTGCGCGCTCTCGGCGATCTCGAGGAGGCGGCCGCGCTCGTCGCGAGGCTCGTGCCCACCGTGGAGGACGCGCTGCTTCCCGACGCGTTCGCCGAGCGCGCGCGACTGCGGTTGGCACGAGGCCGGCTCGACGCGGCACTCGCGGATCTGCGTACGGCCGATGCCGGCTACGAGCGCCTGAAGCTCGATTACG